>CAJXMP010000259.1 GCA_913056515.1 uncultured Lewinella sp. | reverse complement strand
TAGCGCATGTAGCATCTGCAGAAGGCATTACCTGTGTTGAAGCTATTGCTGGGCTTAATCCTGAAACAATAGATTACAACAATATTCCAGGTTGTACCTATTGTTCTCCTGAGGTAGCATCTGTTGGATATACAGAAGAAGGTGCTAAGGCAGCAGGATTTGACATTAAAGTTGGGAAGTTCCCGTTTTCAGCTTCAGGAAAAGCCAAAGCAGCTGGTGTAAGTGAAGGATTCGTGAAAGTAATCTTTGATGCAAAATATGGTGAATTCCTAGGTGCACACATGATTGGTGCCAATGTAACAGAGATGATTGCTGAAGTGGTAGCTGCAAGGAAGCTTGAAACAACCGGGCACACCATGATTAAAACAGTTCATCCTCACCCAACTATGAGTGAAGCAGTTATGGAAGCAGTTGCAGCTGCTTACGATGAAGTTATTCACCTGTAATTAAGAATATAATTCATTATAAAAAAGCCACTTTCAAACGAAAGTGGCTTTTCTTTTAGATATATAAGCTATGAATATGGGCAAATAAAAGCGCATAGAACATTTTCAATACTTAAATGGAAGTAGAATTATCTATATCTTTAATTATTCATAATTGATTGCTTAACTTCTAACTATAAAATAGGAGCAATAATGGACCAACAGCGTCATAGTGTTTTTTTGAGTATTGTACTTGTATTAAGTGATGATAGATCCTTTAATCAACTACTTAAGCGATTAAGTGATATTCATGCCTATGTTGAAAATCATTTCCAAGATTATGAATATATTTTAGTCAATAACTCCTCTAATTCAATTGACCCAAGTCTATCTATTGATTTGAATGAAGCCATCAAGCAAAATACCTTTATACTAAACTTATCCAATCCCGTTCATTTTAATAATGCAGTATTAGCTGGATTTGATCGCTCCAATGGAGATTACACTATTATTTTAGAAGATCATTTTATCGAAAATCCATCTATCATTGGGGCCTTATATGATAAATCAAAGGAGGGGAATGATATTGTCTATTTAAAAGGAAATAGGAAAAAACTAGGTCCTTTATCAAAATTTATCAATAGACAATTCTTTAAAATCATTGCCAAACACTCCAAACTTGAGTTGGACCCCTATGCTCATAACACTCGAATCATCTCTAGGCGTGCTTTGAATTCCTTATTGAAGCTAAGAGAGAATGTTAGGTTTATGAAGGCCTTATATGCAGTTGTGGGTTATCCTTCAGCATATATTGAAGTAGAAGAAACGGTCCACCATACTGATCGAACAGTAAGAGAACAATTCAGAACATCTTTGATAGCGATTACTTCTTTTTCTAATTTTCTTCGAAGTTTGATGCTTAGAATTTTCCTTTTATCTATAGGGATTTTAGTCCTAGTAACTATCAATACGCTCTTAGTAAAATTTACAAACTACGATATTTTTGGAGACTACCATGAAGCAGTACCAGGATGGGCGTTTTTAGTCATTCTCTCTTCCATATTCTTTGCAATTACTTGCCTCAACTTATACATAATAAGTATCTACCTATCGAACATATATGAAGAAATAAAAAAACGCCCATTGTATATTATCAAATCCGCGGTTCGGATTTAATTACATAAAGCCAAAAATCTTGGCGAACTTTATCATCTCACCTGTATTTGATACTTTGATTTTACCAGTCATCATAGCCATCATTGGATTTAACTTTCCTGATACTATAGAGATTAGATTTTGGTCTTTGACTTGAACTACACAAGCTGGATCTCCTTGAAGTGTTTCATATACTTTAAGGTCGCCATCTTTTACCTCTACAGTAAAATCTCCACCTTCTTCTCCTGATATTTCAAAGTGAAATATCGATTGTTGTCCTTCCAAGGCTACTGGATTTACTTTAGCAGGTAAACCAAGAATAAATTGTTTTGCTGTCATAATAATTAGGTTAATAATATTAATTCGGTTAGATGGAGTTCATCCATGTATAGTAGGCTTCTAATACATCTGTTGAGCGCGAACTATTGTGTAATTCGTGCTTCAGGTCTGGATAACTTTTAAATGCAATAGCTGCTGGATTTCTTTTTACAAAATTAGCGGTTGCTTCAAACGAAGTTAGTTTATCGTTTTTGGCATGTGCTATGTAGGTTGGTTTATTGAAAGGTCCTGTGTAAGCATCTAATTGATTAGCAGCCAAGTACATGCTATACCCAAAGCCCAATGATATTCTCCCATTAACTAAAGGATCGGACTTATATGCCTCCACGATACTAGATAAGTCAGAAATTTCTTCTACAATTAAATCATTGGACTTGGTAATCTGTGGCAAAATCTTTGAAGCCACACTAGCCACCTTGATTAATAGAGGGCTTACCTCGAAAGCGGTCTTAATCCATGGACTCCCAATGATATATGATTGAATGCGATCATCGGCCGCTTGAAATTGATAATGTAAGGCAATGTTTCCACCCATACTTTGACCGAAAACATGAAGCGGTGCATTTGGATAATTTGAGGAAACATAATCTACCATAGCTTTAAAGCATAACAGCATTAATTCTATGGAAACACCATGGCCACGCTTTCCAGGCGATTGTCCAAAACCTGGCAAATCGAATCCAATAACAGCAATATTTCGTTGATTGAAAAATGTAGCAAAGGAATCATAACGACCCATATGTTCGCCTAATCCGTGTATTACAAGAATGATACCTGCAGGTTTATTTATATCCCAAGACCTACCGATCAAATGAGGAATACCATGTTCCCCGATAGGCAATTCTATATGTTTTCTCAATTTGTGTGTTTGTGTCATTTTATAAGCAACAAAATAAGAAAAATATCAATTTTTATTATCCTAGCGCTTGGTTATAAATATATAATGAACATAAAAAGGAGATTTCTTACAAAATCTGATTATTTTAAGCTCAAATGAATGATAGGATGAGAATAGTGTTTATGGGCACTCCAGATTTTGCTGTGGCCTCTTTAAAAGAACTTGTGGAGCATGGGCAACAGGTTGTGGGAGTAGTGACAGCAACAGACAAATATGGCGGCCGTGGCGGAAAAAAACTAATAGAATCAGCTGTAAAAAAATATGCACAAGAACAACAAATAAAAGTGCTACAACCTAGCAATTTAAAATCAGAAGCATTCCTCCAAGAATTAAAAGATTTGAATGCTGATTTGCAAGTAGTAGTTGCATTTAGAATGTTACCTGAGGTGGTATGGAATATGCCTCCATTAGGAACCTTTAATTTACATGGTTCCTTACTACCCAAGTATAGAGGAGCAGCCCCTATAAATTGGGCTATTATTAATGGTGAACAAAATACTGGTGTTACAACATTCTTTCTGAAGCACGCTATTGATACAGGAGATATTATTTTTCAAGAAAGTTTACCCATAGCACCTAACGATACGGCAGGATCATTACACGATAAAATGATGCATTTAGGTGCAAAAGTTGTACTTAAAACTGTGCAAGCTATTGCAAATAATACAGTACAATCATTACCTCAAAACGATTCAGAAGCTTGTGATGCACCTAAAATATTCAAAGAGACTTGTGAAATAAATACAAAGATGGATGTTCAAAAAGCATATGATTTCGTAAGAGGTATGAGCCCCTACCCTGCTGCTTGGACCACTTTAGACGATAAAATGTTTAAGATATTTGATTGCAATCCTGTGCTGGCAGAACGACAAACAAGTGAACTTTTTGAAACGGATCAAAAAAGTTATTTAAGGATGTGGTTTACTGATGGATACCTATCTTTAAACGAAGTTCAACTTCAAGGAAAAAAACGTATGCAAATAAAAGAATTCCTAAATGGATATAAATTCATATAAGAATTTTATAAATGAGTAAAAGTACATTTTAA
>CAJXMP010000258.1 GCA_913056515.1 uncultured Lewinella sp. | reverse complement strand
CATGTTTACCCAATTTAAGCCCTAAGAAAACGGGCATTTCTAAACGGACTCTAGAATTAGTCACTGTTTCGAATGAACCGGGTTCAGGAAAGAACAAGCCACAACATCCGAAACCGCAAATCCCCTGAGAAATACGAGCTGGACTTTCAAATTCAGCATCTACAAAAGTACTGCGTAACATAGCCCTCAAAGGGACATCTGTAGCATAGGCCCCTACCCCATACACCAATCGCTTACCCCAATTGCGTTGATACTCTAACCCCATATTGGATTTTAATTCGCCTCCAAAAAATTCATTACTCTGCTGAGTCCCCACAGAAATCTGCCAGAGTCCTTGTGCTTGCATGCCTGCCATTGAAATCATACACATGCCAAGGATTAGGGCGATATAGATGCTGTTTTTCATGTTATTGATTTTGATCCTAATAAATATCGATTACACACTATAGACGAAAGACAAGGACCAAAAGGTTGGAGACTACTTTAGAATAGATATAGGATAGCTTGAATTCGTTAAAAAAGGTTAAAGTTTTTACTTATTAGGTAATTTTATATATATTAATAAAATATTAAAGGGTTTCGATAACCAGAACTTACAAGTAAAACGACAAAACTAATCAGGGGGGATACTTGAACATTTTTAAAAGACAAGTATTACCATAAAAGTAGCAATTTCCCGCACCTCTAGTCCTAGGGGTGCTTTTTTGCGCGAATTAAAAAAGGAGTCCAATTGGACTCCTTTTTGTTTCTATAGTTTAATCAACTTCTTACTCATCTGCTTACCACTAGCCGTCTTCAAGGTCAGCATGTAAGCCCCAGGGCTAATTCCATCTAGGCTGTAATTGAAGTCGTGCGCACCCGCACTTAAACTTCGATCAAACAAACTGCGTACTACTCGACCTTGCATATCCAACAAGACAGCAGATACTTGCTCTGCAGCACATTGGAAAGAAACATTGACATATTCCGAAGCTGGATTCGGATAACAATTCAAGGCCAAGCCATCTGCCGGTTTATCTTTAATCGGATTAACCCCTGTAGTACAAGGCGATAAGATAGGCATGTAGGTGAAATCTGCATACAATAAGGATTGTATGGTACTCTCCTCCACTTCAAACCAATCCATCAACATAGAGCCATATACGTCTCTAAAGTCAAATTGATACGGTACCCCCTCCTGTACTTCCACATCCGGACCAATTGGTGTCACATCGCCCATAAATCCAGGATTCACACAGTCCCCAAACACAATCAATGGAGCAGCATTACCGTGGTCTGTTCCCAAAGAGTCATTAGACTTGATTTGACGACCGAACTCAGAGAAGGTCATACCTACTACGCGATCACCTAATCCCTGGGCTTGTATATCATCCTGGAAGGCTTTCATAGCATCTCCAAGCTCCTGCATCAAGTTCGCATGCCAACCCGTAGTGGTTGATCCATCCTCCACCTGATCGGCGTGCGTATCAAATCCACCAATATTAGCAATGTATACCTTGGTGCTTAAACCTCCTGATATCATCAAAGCGATGTTTTTCAATTGTTCGCCTAAATCTGTTTCAGGATATACCACCGTGTTCACCCCGGCATTAGCGGCATCCACAATGATTTCCGAATATTGATTCGTCTGCTCTACCGCTGTTCTTAGGAACGATAGCTCATCACCATAATAGTTACTCGGAATATAATTATCCCCTCCAGAAGCTAAGTCTGTGGCCTCAAATGGATCATTCACAGCCATACTAAAGTTCGTAATCAAACCCTGACAGGTTGGAGACACCATAGCCCCTAAGGTAATGGCAATAGGATCCGGATATTCCGCATTCGGATATCCATCTGGGAACCCAGGTACATTTAAATCAAAATATCGACCTAACCAGCCCGAAGTCCATTCCTCATTGGAAGGAGAACCAGAGGTCCAAATATCCGAAGAACGGAAATGCGATCGATTCTGTTCTGGATAACCCACATCATGGATAATATTGACTTTCGCATCCTCATATAAGGCTTGTATACCGTTCAGTGACCCGTGTAAAGCCATGCCATCACCAATATCTAACAAGGAATTTTCTGGCAAGTAAATATTGGGCCTATGATTAGCCAAGGTATCAAAGGAATCCATAGGAATAATAGTCGCTAGACCATCGTTTCCACCTACTAGATTAATCAATACCAGTACTTTATCGTTTTCGAAGTTTAGATTATTGAACAACTTCGATTTACTTATCGTATTCAGCCCCATTCCATTGAGCATCATCGGAACTCCGATGGACAAGGAAGAGGTCTGTAAAAATTGTCTTCTTTTCATTGTTACAAATGTTTAAGATTAAAAAACAGAGCCCTCTTAGCTCAAATAGAATTCAGATAGATACAACATCGTCCGTATTAGATTCCGCACTTTTACTGTTACAGAATTCTCCAGGTTAGCATCATCTGGGTTAGCTATATAATTGGCATATTCCGTGGTCCACTCAAAATCTGGCAAACCAAAGATCAATGATGTTTTCAAAAAGTCCACCTGTGCAGGTGTTACCCCATTCGGGAACAATACCAAGGCCAAATCTTCTATTAAGGTATTGGGATCGTAAGGATCGGACAATGTAGCAATCAATTCCAATGGATTAATCGCATTAAAGTGTCCAGCCACATCAAAACCTGCCCATGCAATGGCATCTGTGATGTTTTGTCGATATGGCAGCGTTACTGAATTGATCCAAATGCGGTAATAAGCAGGTTCTTGGTAGTAAGCAGGCCATCCCGCAACAGAAGGCATAAAGAACGGCGTCATTTGCAGTGGTCCTAGCATCCAGCTATACTGCAGCATAAATGAATATCGCTGTACGGGATCCGTCGCTATATCCATCTCTAAGCTCTTCATTGCCCCATTGATAAAATCAATCGGGTTTTTGATCATCACACCCCTATTGAGTTCATCAAAGAAGTGTTCTGATTCCAATAATGCCCGTAGTGCCGGAACAATATCGTAATCATTATCACGCATAATCTGCGCCATTGGCTCAATAACATTCTGCTCCACCGTATCATCAATCAGATAATACACAAAGTAGCGATACAACTTCCTACAAATAAATCTGGATACCTCATCCTGCTCAAAGATGATATCGATCAAATCGGCATACTCTTGTTCACCATTATTTGTAATCACCGCATTATTGAATTTCGAGGTCAAGGTCTTGGTAGACGTATCGTGCCAGAAGCTCAAGAAATCACTCTCAACCGCTTGATTAGCATCTTGAGTAAAGAATCCGCGGTCAACCCAACCCGTCAATACCTTTGCAATCTCGGAAATATCCTCCTCGGTGTAATTCGTATAATCACCAGGACCAATCAAAGGCCCTTTTCCAATAGTAAAGAGCTCTAACAACTCTCTAGCATAATTCTCATTAGGGGCAATATTTCTATTTTGGTTACCATTCAAATACCGCAGCATCGCTGGATTGATGGTGATATCTTTTACAAACTGCTTGAAGTTGCCTAAAGCATTATTTCCAATAACGGTTAAGTACTGGTAAGCATATTTGGGGTCATCTACATCTGAAACAACAAAGTGGTTGTGCCAGAACAGGACCATTTTTTGAAAAATAGATCCCTCCTGGGTCAAGGTATTATCCATAAACCAAGCACGCAGTGATCTATTCCTGTAATCCAATACATCTACATTCCACACATAAGGTGCATCTACCCAAGTCTGACCAATGGGCACATTGGGATCTTCCTCATTGATTAAATTTAATGGTGCCGCAGGATTACCTGGATCCGTCAATAATTGATCTAATGTGGCTTGTAAGCCTGCATTGGCAGATAAATTGATCTGTGCAAAGGTAGGTCCGTACATGGTCCTACGAAGGAGATGGGCTGCATGTTCTTTGGTCCAAGTCCCAGTAAATGGCTCCAAACC
>CAJXMP010000257.1 GCA_913056515.1 uncultured Lewinella sp. | reverse complement strand
CAGCTACCGCAGTTACAAGCTCCAGTTTTACCCTTTCTCAAAGCTCGGGTCCTAGCTATGGAATGACTATTAGTAGCATTACAACAACCGCAGGAGCCAATTTATCTGGTGGTGAAACTACGCTTCGATTTAATCTTGGATCTACAGTCAAGCCAACGGGTCAAGAAGTGTTTGCTATTACTGCTACAGATTCCTCTTCAGTTGTGGATATTTCTGGTAACAGTATGACCATTAGTCAAACCAATAATACCTTCCAATTAAAACCACCTACCTCAGGAGGCGTTTCTGCTGAAAAATCAACGATATCGGCTGCCCCTGCAGAAATGGTTGCAAACGGTATCAACACTGCGGTAATTACCGTTCAAGCTAAAGACAGTCTTGGACAAAATTTCTTGGAAGGTGGGTATCAGATTACCCTTTTTGGTCCGAGTGGAGATTTGACCACAACGGACAATCAAAACGGTACCTATAGTGCAAGCTATACTCCAGAAGCCATAACACAGGATTTTGAAGAACTCACCTTTGGCTTTAGAGTAGCAGCAACCAATGGAACCAATACCGCTTTATTAAAACTCTATCTAGATGAGGATGGTGATGGAGTTTATAACGTTAACGATGCCTGTTTAGGAACAGAAGCAGGACTAGAGGTAGATGCTACAGGCTGTGCTTTAAATCAACTGGATAGCGATAACGATGGGGTCTTTGACGATCTAGATGAGTGTCCGGATACGCCTGAATTTGAAATCAATAATTTAAAAGGAACGCCGACCTATGGCGAGCTTATCCCTACGGTGGTAGATGAAAAAGGTTGTGGGGCGTCCCAACGAGATACCGACGGGGATGGTATAGTAGACACCCAAGACAACTGTATCGAAACAGCCAATGCAGATCAAGCAGATGCCGATGGGGATGGCATAGGTGATGTGTGTGATACTGACAATCCACTACCAGAGATCACCACGACAGAAATAAAATTCGTACAACTGCCACAAAACGGAACCACCGTTGGAAAAATCGAAGCAACAGATTCCGAGGGAGAACCCTTGACTTATACTCAAACAGGAGATAATTTTACGGGCGTTCTATCAATTGCTAGTGATGGAACAGTAACAGTGAATTCAGGAGCCCTTTTAACCTTTGACTCAATCTATAATGGTGCGAGTTTTGGTTTTACTGTCAGTGATGGAGAAAATGAAGTCACAGGCTCTGTTAAAATCGTTATTGAAGATGCGCCAAGACCTCCAGAAATTTCAATTATTACACTAGAAATAAGTGAAGATGCTGAAATAGGAACTATAGTTGGGTTTGTAGAAGCAAGAGATCCCATGGGAGGTCAAATTGTAAGCATTAATCTTCAGGGCGATGGGTTTATTGAACTGATCGATGGTGTACTTAAAACTACTCAGGAATTGGATTATGAAACCACTACAGCTCACCCTTTCATTATTACAGCTCAAGCCTCTGATAGATCAGATGGTCCCGGACTTAGTGGATCAAAGTCTGAATCCGTTCGTGTTGCTGATATTCCAAATGCTACCTATACAGGGAAGTTTTTCTTGTCAATTTTTAATATTGAGGATGAAACCTTAGGCGCTAAAGTAGATCACACGAGATATTTTAATCCACACAATAAAAGCGTTGGGAAGTGGAAAGTAAAAAAACGAATATCAGGAGGTGCAGATGCAGATAAATTTACCATTAAATCAGGATCTAGCGGTAATGTCCAACAGCGCTTTAACAATCCAATTGAAGATGAAAATGAAGATTTTCTCGCCTTTAAAACACCTCCAGATTTTGAAAATCCCGGTGATGCCAATAAAGACAATATTTACGAAGTAGAGGTAGAGTATATCAATACCGATGATGGGGCTCCAGAAGTGCCTATAGTAGTAACACAAACCAATATTCAGGTTCCAGAGGGTAAGGATACTGCAATTGAACTTCAATCACAACCCGTATTACCTACCGATGACTCAGATGGGGATGGAGTTGTTGATATCGTCGATAACAGTCCTTTAGTAGCCAATGCAGACCAAACTGATACAGATGGTGATGGAGTAGGAGATGTTACCGATGACTTTGATCATGATGGGGTATGGAATCCCTTTGATAGCTGCCCTGATACTCCCCTTGATGAGTTAGTGGATTTAAATGGTTGTCCGCTATTCTTTTTACCCGCCAATAATTTTTCTATTTCTAAAGTTGAAAAATGTGCCGGAGAAAATAGTATTGGAGTTGCGGTAGTTGATACTTCTATTACTTATAAAGTAACAGTTAGTGGAGCGATAAATAGAGAGGAATCTTTCACAGGAAATAACTGGAGTATCGAGGGGCTTTCTGGGGGAGTGTATAATTTATGTATTACTGTTGATGGAGTAAATAGATCAGAATTTGAGCGCTGCTTTGAAGTGACTATTGAAGAGGTTGATCCGCTTATTGTGAGTAGCTATTATAATGATTCAGATCAAACTGTTTCTTTTGATCTTAGTGGAGGAGAAGCCTTCCAAATTACTCAGAATGGAAAAACCATTCAAACTACTAATCGAAAATATACAGTTCAATTAGAAAAAGGAATCAATAATATTTCAATTTCAACTGGTATTGAGTGTCAGGGGCTCTTTGAAGGGAGCTATCTGAATTCTTATGAAGTACAATACGCTCCAAACCCTGTAAATGAAGCCCTACAACTCTATATAGGGGGCAAAGACAGTTTGATTGAATTAGGTGTTTATACCCCCAATGGTCAATTGATTGAATACCAAGTAATCACGCTACCATTTGGAATCCGCCAATATACCTTAGCTACTAGTTCATACAAACAAGGTGTTTATATTATTAAAATTAAAGGTGAAACCTTAGATCAATCCATACAAGTTATTAAAGAATAATCATGAAGAATTTGCTGATACTTTTTGGAGGCCTTACTTTATTATTAAACAGCTGTACAACTGATGAGCCTTTGCCTTTAGAGCCTAGTGCTGCTACTTTGCTAAGTCCTGCAAATAATGAAACTTGTCTAGATGGTATATCTTTAAACGATACCCAAAGTAATGTGAATTTTAATTGGACCAATGCACAAAATGCAAGCTCTTATGAAATTATTATTACAAATTTACTTACCCAGTCTAGTCAAACTTTTACTGCTGCTTCAAACCAAACAACTGTCGCGCTCTCAAAGGCTGAACCCTACAGCTGGCTTGTAAAAAGTATAGGTGAGCCAGGGTCTACCCCTGTTGAAAGTGAACAATGGAAATTTTATTTGGCGGGTGATGCTGTAGTAAATTATGCTCCATTCCCTACAGAACTCATCGCACCACGCTCTGGAGCTAATATCACTCCAGATATTAATAATTTAATCACACTTAATTGGAAGGGCTCAGATGTAGATGGTGATTTAACTAGTTATGAAGTGTATTTGGATCAGGTTGATGCAAGCACGCTAAATACAGTCCTTCTTTACGAAGCAAATGAGACTTCTCTTGAAGTTGAAGTAGCGAATAATGCGACCTATTACTGGAAAGTGATCGCTATTGATGCCAATGGAAATCAGTCTGATTCAGGGATCTATGCTTTTAGAACGAATTGATTGACCCATCACGTATCCACACAAACCCCACACAACCACCCCCTAAAACAGGATTGAAAAATCTTAACCAAAGATTTGGTTTACAAAGGATAAGAGAGGATTTGAATTTTATCCATTGGTGTAAAAGAAAAACCCTCCACTTGGGAGGGTTTTAAGTTTGATTATTTCATATTTTTTATCTCATTTAATGAACTTCTTGCAGAATTAGAATATGGGAAAACATTTAATACCATCTCATAATATTTTTTTGCTTCATCATAATTCTTTTCAAACATATAAAACTCAGCCATTGAGTCTAAAGAATTATAACCCTCTGGATATAATTCTAAATACTTTTT
>CAJXMP010000256.1 GCA_913056515.1 uncultured Lewinella sp. | reverse complement strand
TTGATTGATCGGGGATAAAATATAAGCGTTGCTGATTGGGTTCTAATTTTGAAATCCTTTGTGCTGCATCTGCTTCATTTTCGAAGGTCCATACTTGAAGACTTCCATCTCCAGATAATGTTGGCCTGTGATAGTCTTTTGAAGCAAAAAGGGTCTGTACTTTAGCTAGATCTGAGCTTTTGTCTTCTGCACTCCCTGTTGTAGTCGGTTCAGACAGTTGGATGGAAGGGTTGAGACTTAGTATATGTTGGAATAGGTCCCTAAAATAATAGGGGAGTAGCTCCAATGGTTCTGCTAGTATGATTTGTGTAATAGGTAGATGCACAAACTGTAATTGTTTACGCACAAAATCAAAGCGATCAGCAAAGGCTTTAGGCCATTCTTCAGCGAGTGCTTGGATGCCTTCTTGAACTAAATGTTGAATCTGAAGTTTAGGTAATGTTTCTGCAATAGGGAAAGTATACCCATTGAGTAGCAATTCATCGCGTTGCTCCAATATAGCTTTTGCTGTGCCAAAAGGATCTGCTTTAAAGGAATCGCTGAAATAGCTATCCGGCTTTTGATGTAAAATCCGACTTAGGATAGTCCGGCAAAGTTCTAGGCGTATGTGTGCATAGGCTGTGCCAGATTCATGGAAAGGACTTAGACAAATATCTTCTAAGTAGGATAGTAGTTTGGTAGGTCCTAGGACTAGACAAGGATTTTGAGTAGTATTTGGGTGGGGGTAAGCACTTTTGTCTAGTGCTGTTCCAAAATATAATTTCATGCTACAATTTAGCCACCTGTTTCTTGCTTGAGTTGTTTCATTTGAGATTCCCACAATTGCATTTGGTCATCTACCTCATCGTCATCACAAAAATCGGTGATAGTAAGAATAGTTTCATTGGTTACAGGAGACTTTTCGAACTTGAATTCTAGATATTCATCGTCAGAGTCAGCATCCTCCCATTTAAATCGAACGCGTTCGTTTTCTTTATCTTCAACTAGCTCTGCAATTTCATCTGCACCATCCCAGGTGAAGGTATACATTTCACCAGTAATATCAATTTCATCACAAAACCATCGGATTAAACAGTTTGGTGTAGTAAAAAATTGGTAAAGAATTGATGGAGATGCTCTAAACAAAAACTCCATATTAAAAGATACTCTTTTCATCTTTTGCGCTTCAATTTTTTGTGTTGACTTAACTCATTAGGCTTCAAAACCTAAGCATTTATTTATTAAGTCAATGTACAATAAATAATAAATAGTTCATATTTCCAAAAAATAAATGCAATACTATATAGATTTTTGAAGTAAAAATAGCAATACCCTTTACCCTTAAAAGCGTTAAAATCGTTAGGTTTTTTTAGCAAATACTTGACATATGGCAAGTATAATCTTAACTTTGTAGTTGTTATTCTGTTAGGCACCTACACTACGCACACACCGCATTCCAATTATACCAAACAAATCAGCAGAATAATTACACATTAAAGCATATAATAATATCAATAATAGGGTTTAAATGAGGCAACTTAAAATTACTAAGTCGATAACGAACAGAGAATCTCAATCACTTGAAAAGTATCTGCAAGAAATCGGCAAGGTGGATCTACTCTCCCCAGAAGATGAGGTATCATTGGCAAAACGAATTAAAGAGGGTGACGCTTTAGCACTAGAAAAACTAACAAAAGCAAATTTGCGTTTTGTGGTTTCCGTAGCTAAACAATACCAAAATCAAGGACTATCGTTGTCAGATCTTATCAATGAAGGAAATCTGGGGTTAATTAAGGCTGCTCAAAGATTTGATGAAACTAGAGGTTTCAAATTCATTTCTTACGCGGTTTGGTGGATACGCCAATCTATATTGCAGGCCTTAGCAGAACAATCAAGAATTGTAAGGTTACCGCTTAACAAGGTTGGATCTTTAAATAAGATCAATAAAGCGTTCTCTGAATTAGAGCAAACTTATGAAAGAGAACCATCAGCAGATGAATTAGCTGAACTTTTAGAAATTGGTGTGGAAGAAGTAGAAACTACATTAGGAGTTGCTGCTCGTCACGTATCGATGGATGCACCATTTGTTGAAGGGGAAGATAATTCACTATTGGACGTATTGGAAAACAATGGAACTCCTGGAACGGATGATTCTCTAGCGTATAGTGAGTCTTTAAGAAGGGAGATTGATCGTTCATTATCTACTTTGACGGACCGTCAAAGAGATGTGATCAAGTTGTATTTTGGAATCGGCGTTCCGCACCAAATGTCTTTAGAAGATATTGGAGAGAAGTTCGGGCTTACCCGTGAGCGTGTCCGCCAGATAAAGGACAAAGCGATCAATAAGTTACGATCGACCAATAGGAGTAAACTACTCAAAAATTTCCTCGGAAATTAAAAGAATAAAATCACGTTAACAGCCATTCGAAGTATTGGCTGTTTTTTTTTAGCCAGAATTAGAATTTTATCTACTTTTGAGCTGTTGTTTTAACAATAATATAAACCAAATTATTACTAATGAGCGAAAAGGAAATGCTTTTACGTTCAGCTACTGATGCATCACTACAATCTTGGAGAACAGACGAGATGATGGCATTGGAGCTATTGAGAATCGTTGGAGAACTTAGATTTGACAGAGGTGTGGAACTTGTTTTTTTCCGCAGTGATTTGTACGATGTAAGACCTAGCGAATTAATGAATATCTTACTCAAGTCTGAGGATTACATTAAGCAAGAAGTTTCTGTAAAATTAGCTTTGGAGTTGGTACGTGCTATTGCAGACGTACCTGGCCTAGTTCCTGCTAAGATTGACCTAGGTCGAATGAGCGTGGAATGGTTAGAGAGTGCTAAGTCTATGGATGAAGTTCATGCTTTTGTAGGTGATCGACTTGCCACTTTCCAGGGCGAAAATAATGGCAAAATTTCTAAAGATGTGGTATTGTATGGCTTTGGTCGTATTGGACGCCTACTAGCTAGACGAATCATTTCTATGACTGGAAAAGGTCAACAACTTAGGCTCAAGGCAATTGTACTAAGACCTAAGATGAAGAGTGGTAGAGCTGAATTAGAAAAACGTGCTTCTTTATTACGTTCTGATTCTGTTCACGGTGATTTTCACGGGGTCGTGGAAGTAGCTGGGGATGATGAATTGACTATCAACGGGAATAAGATAAAGGTCATTTTTGCTGGCTCACCAGCTGATATAGATTACACTGCTTACGGGATTAAAGATGCCCTATTAATTGATAATACGGGTGTATGGAGAGATAAAGCAGGATTGTCGGGACACTTAAGACCAGGTATTGAAAAAGTTATGTTGACTGCTCCTGGTAATGATATTCCAAATATTGTACATGGCGTCAATCAGAGTAGCTTTAATATTGACGAGGAGCAAGTCATTAGTGCAGCATCTTGTACAACGAATGCTATTAGTCCAGTATTAAAGGTTTTGAAAGAGGCTTATGGAATTGAAAAGGGTCATATCGAGACTATTCATGCTTATACTTCTGACCAAAATTTATTGGATAATTTCCATAAAAAGCCTAGACGCGGTCGTGGAGCAGCTGTCAATATGGTATTAACTTCTACTGGTGCCGCAAAAGCTGTTGGAAAGGTTTTGCCTGAATTGAAAGGCATTTTGACGGGTAATGCGGTTCGTGTACCTACTCCAAACGTTTCATTGGCTATTATGAATCTGCATTTAGAAAAAGCCACCACTGTGGAAGAACTAAATGACTTGATAAGAAGGAAGTCTTTGTTTTCTGATTTGGTCGAGCAATTGGAATATTCCAATTCTGAGGAATTCGTATCGACAAATGCTATTGGTATGACTGCAACAAGTGTATTTGATGCACCATCTACCATAGTATCACCAGATGGAAAGTCGGCAACGATATACGTTTGGTATGACAATGAATATGGATATACTTGCCAAGTGGTGCGATTGGCT
>CAJXMP010000255.1 GCA_913056515.1 uncultured Lewinella sp. | reverse complement strand
AAACGAATGGCGTTTTGTCGAGCGGCTTTTTTGGCGGCCGCATCGGCAAAGGGATGGGAGTGGAAGAGTGAAAAGGCTAGAAACCGATCTGGTTCTTGAGCCATCCAATCCAAACCGACATAGGCTCCCATGGAATGCCCAACATAGATAAATCGATCTACATTTAATGCTTCTGTAAGTTCCTTTAAAGCCTGAGTGTAGGCTTCCATAGCGCCTGTTCCTTCAATTGTGTCACTTGATCCAAAGCCCGGTAAATCTGGTATGATCAATCTATACTGCTCTTGAAGGTTGTGGAAGGGTTCAAACATGCTTTTTTCCTCACAAAAACCATGCACCAAGAGTATGGTAGGGCCGGTCCCCAAGTCCAAGTAGGCGATGCGGCCAGTAGAGCTTGAAAAGAATTGTTCCTTGGCCATGAGCGAGTCGGTTTATGCGAAAAGTTTGATACAAAGGATAGTCAGATCATCTGGGAATTCAGCCTCCCCTCTAAATTCATTGACCCCTAACATGAGTCGATCAATAAATTCTTTTGTGTTTAGATGGGCGTTCTGTTTCAAATAGATCTTTGATCGACCTATGGGTAACATTTCGCCTGCCTCATTTCTGAGATCTGATAATCCGTCTGTATAAAGCAAAATGGTGGCATCTTCTTCAATCTGTACCTGTCCCACTTCAATGCTAGGCAGTTCTTTGAACATACCCAATAGCGTTGATCCCTTATGCAGCTCTTGGATCTTGTTTTGGTGGAACAATAAAGGTGGGTTATGTCCCGAGTTTACAAATTGAAGCACCTTGGTGTTTAAGTTATATACGCCAATGAAGAAGGTAACAAACTTTTCTCCCTTGGTGGACCGGAGCATATCCTCGTTGAGCTCAATGATGAAGTCTTTGAGGTCTGTATGGTGTTTAACCAAGGTTTGGAAATAGGCCTGTAGATTCGCCATTAGCAGGGCGGCTGCTAGTCCTTTGCCTGTGATGTCTCCAATACAAAAAACGAGGTGTTCGCCTTCTGTTTGTACAAAGTCAAAGTAATCGCCTCCTACTTCCAAATGTGGTTGGTAGTAGCTGGATATTTCGTAATGTTCCGTTTTGGGTTGATTGGGTGGCGTGAGGGAGCGCTGCATGTTATTAGCTAGCTCCATCTCTTTGGAAATAATACCTTGCTTGATTTGTGATTTGAACAGGCGTTTGTTCTCAATGGCTACCGATAGGACATTGGTGATGGTTGAAACGAACTTGATATTATTCATGAACTCATCGTTGATCTCCGGGTTAGAGATCAGTACAAAGGCGATGGGTTGATTCTTGTGTTGACAGGGAATGACCATATCGAATTGGCCTAAGAAACCAGCAGTCGGTCCTTCTATTACACTGGGCTTTTTGTACTGTAGAAGGTCATGAATCAGCTCTTCACTGGCATTTTGTGGATCGATACCAATGTAAGTCTTGCATACCGCATCTCCCTCTTCTATGGCAAAGAAGGCCATTCGCTGAATACTTAACTTATCTTCTAGGAATTCTCGATACATGCGGAACAACACCGGAATCTTAACGTTGGAGTTGATGGCCTCCGTTAGTTCCAGCAGATAATTTATCTGCGTTTGTTTGACCTGTAATTGTCGTTGGTAGTTGTTCATCTAAACTGGTTTCTGATCACACCGCGACGGGCGCATCTTTTACAATTTAGAAATCATTTTTTAATTCCTATAACTTCGGTGGGGATACTTTTATAAAGTTTTCTTTGTCATTAATAATTCAAGATTTTTCTGTTTGTCGAGCATATCGCCACATTTATCCTAAACCTTTTTGATGAAATAGTCTTTTTTATATTTTTGAATCATAATTGAACGATCATACAGATCTATAATGACTGAGCGTAGATGAAAGAAAAAAACCTTGCAGGAGCACTCGCATTTTTTGGCGGATTTTTAGGCATCCATAGATTCTATCTGGGACAAATACCCTTGGGTGTTATCTATTTGGTGTTTCAACCTCTAGGATTGCTATTGGGCTTTATTGATGCACTGGTGTTTTGGTCTATGGATCAGGAAAAATTCGATTATAAATACAATCCACGTGCTTACCACGAAATTTACGGTAGATACAATCCGCAGCAGCGCTTTCAGGATGAGGATTATCGAAGAAGGCAGGTGAAAGATCAGATGCGCCGACAAGTTGATGATCGCATACGAAGATCGAATTATAGAGCGCCTCAAGATAATCGTCAACAGGGCCAGTCTCGGAATACTAATTATTCCAAGCGCCACCATCCATACAAGCGCGAACAGCAAAATCAGTTGAATCGCCAGCGCGCTTTACCTCATATTGAAAAGGGGAAGGAATTGTTCCGTGATTATGACTATGAAGGTGCCATCTTGGCTTTTGAGCGGGCATTGAAGTATGATGCGTACAACTATCCGGTGTACTTCAATTTGGCATGTGCCTATTCTTTAGAGGAAAATGAGGAAAAAGCTTTGGAAAACTTAGACAAGTCTGTCGAGTTAGGGTTCAGAGATTTTACCAAGATTGAAGAACACGACGCCTTTTCTTTCTTGAGAATAAAAGCCTCATTCGAAGCTTTCCGTGATAATAATTACCGACTACCGAAAACGAAATTGCAGGAAGAGGAGCAAGACGCCATGACGCAAAAGGAGTCTACGGATCTCTTGACGCAATTGAATTACTTGAAGGATCTACGGGACAGAGGTTTATTGAGTCAAAGTGAATTTGAGAAAGAACGCGCGAAGTTGGAGGCTTAATTTGGTCACTTTTTGTTCAAAATATCCTCAGAATGCGCTCTTAGGAACACATTTTGGCTTTTCTGTCGTTATATCATCAAACGATATACTCCATGACTGTAGACGCCTTAATTGATCAACATGTTGAAGTACTCAGTTTAGATATGACTGGGGACCAAGCTTTGGAAGTGATGAATGCCTGTTATTCACCGGCACTGCCTTTGGTGAATGCAGAGGGAAAGTTACATGCTATTGTAACGGAAGAGTTCTTATTGTCCAAAGATGTGGAGCTTAGTTTGGCAGCTATGCAAATTCCAGAAGTGTTTCCTGCTTTGAATCAACGCAATCACTTCGTGGATGCTATCCGTATTTTAGGGCAGACAAAATTGCCTATTGTTCCAGTTGTAGATGATGTCCTGATGTATCAGGGTTCGGTTAGTACCACCTCCATTATGGAGTTCTTGTATAACAGTGGATCCATAGATGACCGAGGGACGACGATTATGGTGGAGATGAATCCAAGAGATTATACGATGACGGAAATCTCCCGATTGATAGAGTCAGAGCAGGCTAAGATTTTGAGTAGTTTTGTGTATTCCGATCAGCGATCTGAGTTATTGCAATTGAGCTTGAAACTCAATGTGATGGACGCCAGTCATATCGTGGCTACCCTGGAACGATTTGGCTATAAGGTGTTTGACTTTTCACTCACAACCGAGCAACAAATTGATCAGTTGAAAGATCGCATCGATTCTTTTTTGGCCTACCTACAAATCTGATACTTTCTTTTGTAAAAATCGTACCTTGAGGTTATGCGTTGCAGAACCCACTTTAGCCAATGTTTACTCGTCTTTCTACTGAGCTTTCCTATATACCTAGCTGCTCAGCAGTCTTTTACTATCCGATATATTGAAATAGAAGGATTACAGAAGTGTAAACCCCAGGTGGTGATTCGGGAATTGCCTTTTCAGGAAGGAGAAGTATTCGATCAAATAAGGCTATTGGAGGTCATGGATGAGGCTGCAGATCGACTGCGAAACACGGGCTTGTTTTCTTCCACGGAGGTTGTAATCGCTGAATTTGCGGAAGATAATCTAGTGGATTTGAAGGTGCAGGTGGTGGAGACTTGGTATCCCTATTTATTACCGGTGTTTGAATTGGCTGATCGAAACTTCAATGTGTGGTTTGTAGAATACAATCGA
>CAJXMP010000254.1 GCA_913056515.1 uncultured Lewinella sp. | reverse complement strand
GGCATATTACATCAATATAATATGGTCCATCTTCGGAGCGCTCAAATTCAGAGGAATTAATAAATAGTTCATCATTTGTTTTTAGTGTGCCCAACTGACTTGGATTGATTGGAGAAGAGGAGTATAATGGGGTTTCATTGGAAACCACATAATACTTAGAGTTCTTGACCGGCTGATTAATACTAGAAATTTTAAATCGCTGGTGGCTTAAGACGACTGCCTGATCACCATCTTTAGTCAAGCTTAGCTGTTGTAACCAGCCCTTATTACTATTTAAGGAAAAAACAGCATGTGTATAATCTCCTTGATTAATAACATCAACCTTATAGACCTTACCCAATTCAAAATTGTTAAGGGTTTGACTACTTGAAGGCATGGACTCAAAATCAACTAAAGCCCTTTCAAACAAAGACTTTAATACCGTAAACGATTGTCCCAGCGTTAAATCAGCTGGTAACATTAAAGATTTTTCTTCTATCCAGTCTCCAGAAATATCAGTATGAAACTTAAAATCAACAGTTGATATGCCTTTAGCAAACGCAGCCATGGGCATATTAGGTGTAGGTGGTGCAAATGGAAGTAAATAATCTCTATTTACCTCAAGATTTCTGTTGGATTGAACTACTGAGAGCATTTTCATCTCCTGATTCAACCACTCTTTCTGGGCAATGTTCATTTTTTGCCCATAGGTTAATTCAGAAGTATTTGAATCCATCATTTGCGCTACAGGCTTAGCATAGAAGACTTCTTTTTGTGCAAAAAGAAACAGTACATGAAGACTGAATAAGAAAGAAAGTAGCAATCTCATAATTTGTAATGGTTAATAAAGCCTAACAGACAAACTAGTGTTATAATAGTTAATTTGAACTCCAAAATAGAGGATTAATACCCAGATCTTGGTATCGAATAAGACAATTGGAATGAATCATTAAAAGACTTCTACTTTTAGTAATTTGGAAGTCAAAAATCAACCAAAATATTTTGAAGAAACTTTTTTGTGGACTCTTTTTTTATTAAATTTAAAGAGTCAAAAACTTGAACACTTTATTCCTCCCCGTTCAGAACATTACACTCGACACTACTACATAGGTGTTAAATACTTGTAAATCAAAATCCATAGACGCTTTGAGTGTTTAATTGTTGTAGCACAATTAAATAAAGTGCCTAGGATTAATAAACCATTACACATTCTATCAACGGATAGATTGTTTCGATTTAATTATTTTTTGAGCCTTTTAAATTGAAATCCATGTTGACAATTCAACCACAAAGGGTGCACTTCGATCTAATTCAGACCAGCCAGCACGGCATACTTGAAATAGACGGTCCTAGCTTAGAAGAAATTGTTCCTTTAGGCTTTAAGTTCACTCACTCCTTTACAGAAGCAAATGCATGTTTGCAACTGTGTAAGGAATTGCCTCTTGACAAGGGTCTCTTACTTAGAAACCAACCACAGGAATCTTATAAATTCCATGTGGAGGCACCAAATTATGACATTGACATCTTGGGAATTGATGAAAACGGTAGAATCAGACAAATCGAAAAATGTCATTCTAACTCAAATTCTGAATTCCAATTCCACGATTGTGCGTACTTGCTAGTCCTCAAAAGTGGAGTTTCAAAGATTTTGGGCATTAGCCCGGACGGAAGTACTACTGTTCAAATTTTGTTCTATCAAGAAAAATTAAACTAACATAACCAGGCCACCTGCAAAGGTGGCCTTTATTTTTGCCTATTAATGTTCCTATGAAATGCTAGATTAGTAGGTTCCAAATACTCAAAACCCAACTGATCTACTAAGCGTTTTGGACTACGCATTCCCTTACCATAAGCTTGCTTAACAGATTTAATTAGCTCATTGGGCCAGTAGGACAACAAAGGATTTATTCGTCCTTCAATCTTAAAACAACAGGCCTTTTTTCTTTCTACCAACAACTCGATTTCGCTCGATTGAAGTTCAGGCATATCGCAAGGCATAACTAACCAATTCACCTCGGGATTAAATTCAAATGCACTATGAATACCGCCCAAAGGACCTTGATCAAGTTCATTGTCTATAATGATGGGGCCTTCTATTTGATCCGCTAAGGCTTTCGAGACAGAGCAATATACAGTATCACAAAATCCAGCTAATAGATTGGTAGCCCATTGATATTGTGGTATTCCGTGGTATTCCAACAAGGCCTTATCCATTCCCATCCGAGTGCTTTTACCTCCGCATAGGACCAATCCAAATGTTTTAGTCTTCATGACGTTTGTAGTTCTTTTTACCACCACTTTTCTCCAGTAAGCATACCTCTTGAATCACAATATCGTGAGACATAGCTTTACACATATCATATACCGTCAAAGCAGCCACACTAGCACCTGTTAATGCTTCCATCTCTATACCTGTTTTAGCTTCCACGGATACGGAGCAGATAATTTGAATGCGTTCCTCGTCCAATACTTCTATTGTTAAATCACAATGATCCATACCAACTGGATGACACAAGGGAATCAATTGGCCAGTTTGCTTCGCCCCCATTATTCCTGCTAAAATAGCGGTCTGAAATACACTTCCTTTAGCTAATTGAAGTTCCGAACCCTCCATTTCTTGAAGGATAGATCTTCCTAAGAAAACTATAGCACGAGCTTTTGCTTTTCGCAAAGTCACTTGCTTGCCTCCTACATGTACCATAGAGGCCTGACCTTGATCGTTGATATGACTTAACTTTTTCATGATCTATATCTAATAATTGGTAAAACAGTACCTGCTTTTACCGTATCTTCTTCAGCAGGGAATTGTATAAAGGCATCGTTATCTAACAGTGCTGCTAAATCACCCGACCCTTTTCCGGGATTGAATCTAGCTGTAAGATTGGACCCGTCTTGAGTTAATTGAACAGTAGGAAAATAGGTCAAGGATTTTTTAAAATGAATGTCCGTAGACAATACCGCCGATTCTTGAGATTTTTCCATCTGCCCCATCGATTTATAAATAAACGGTAATGCATATTTATACGCACACAAGAAAGTAGAGACTGGATTACCAGGAAAAGCAAAAACTGCTTTCCCAGATACACTTTCCCCAAACCAAAATGGCTTACCTGGCTTTTGAGCTACTCGGTGAAAATGTTTTTTCACACCTAACTGCTCTAACACCTGAGGTAAATAGTCTTTTTTTCCTTTTGAAACACCCCCACTTAAAATCAACATGTCGTGATTTTGAAGAATATCCTTTATTCTATCGAACAAGACTTTGGGTTCATCATTAAGATGAAATAAATGCACTTCTTGATGAATAGATTCAAAGATGCTTTTCAATTGTATCCCATTAGATCCCCTGATTTGAAAAGCTTGTGGAATTTGGTCTACGGAGACCAATTCATCTCCTGTAGATACTACAGCAATATTAAAGGGTTTATACACTTGCACTTTTTGCTTACCCACTGTGGCTAATACACCTATTTCTGCTGTACCAATTACTGTTCCAGCATTTAATAATACGTTTCCCTTTTGTTCCTCGACTCCTTGACCCTGAATATTAGCTCCACAAGGCCACTGTTGATCTGATATAGTTGCATAACCTGCATCCACTTCTAATGCTTCAACAGGAATGACCACATCATATCCATCTGGCAAAATGGCCCCAGTCATGACCTCTATGGCTGTACCAGCTCCTTGGTAGGATACTTGTGGTGTTCCCGCAAAAGCAGTTCCTTTAATTTCAAATGACTTTTTACCTGCCTCTAAATCTACAGAATGCACACAAATACCATCCATGCACACTCTATCAAATGGCGGGAAATCTCGATCTGCAATAATGGACTCTGCTAAAACAAAGCCTAAAGCATGAACCAAATCCACTTCTACTATTGGTCGGGTTTGTGCACGACTCAGAACTACCTTATATGCTTCTGCTACACTTATCATATTAATATTTATCCGCCTATGGTAGACATACTTTCTCTAT
>CAJXMP010000253.1 GCA_913056515.1 uncultured Lewinella sp. | reverse complement strand
AAACCCAGCAAAGCAATTGGACTAGTAAGGGCCAAAATTAAATGGATTATTGGACTCCATGATTTAGTATTTGAAACAGTTCCGTCTTCTAATCCAGCTTGCTTTAAACTTGTTTTGTATGTTTTAAGTTTTGCTTTGAGTGCATCTTTTTCCGTTTCATTCAAGCTATTAACTGATTCGGAAACCTTTATTTCTTTTTGTAATAATGACCCATTATCCTCTTTAATGGGTAATAACGAAAATGAAAAATCATTGTGAGTCATTTTAATCAAATCATCCACTAGTTCCAAATCATCATCTGATTCAATATGGACTATATTCTTTCTCATAATGCTGTAAGCATCATCTCTTAGCTGATTCACTGCATGCACTGGACTTTCCTCAAATGAATCAATATAATCTTTCAATTGAATAGGTTCTTCAAAATATACATGAACTATAGATCTATAATGCGTTGGATCAGAATAACTTAAAGAAACTGGAACTAAAAGAAGATCAGGATCTTGATATTTTTTCCAATAATGAAAAGCCATATGAGCGAACCCTTTTTTGAAAGGTCTTAATCGCCTTGTCTTATCGGTGGAACCCTCAGGCATGATCATTACAGATTCCTCTTTATGAAGCACTTCTGCAATCCGGTCAAAAGTCTCTTCATTCTTTTCTTTAGCATTTCTAACCTCGGTAGCTCTAAAAATGGGAATGCCATGAATGCCATTCAATAATTTGAGCGCTAGTCCTTTTTTAAATACATCTCCCCGTATCAAAAAATGCAAATATGCTTTTGTTTGTGTAGCTAGTAAAATGGGATCAACAAATGAAGTGGGATGATTCAATAAATAGAGTGCTTTCTTCCCAACAGGTACCTTTGCTTCATTTATAATATAAATCTTTTTGAAATATAACCTTAAACCCCATCTAATCGGAGGACTGAAAATCGCATATATATCCATAGCTCAACATTATTGTAGTAAATCCACTGTTTTTCTAAATTCCTGTATAGAACTTAAAATCAAACTTCGTTGATCTAAATTTAATTGATTGAACCTAATTTTAAGTAGTTCATCATGGTATAAATACTTGATTCGAACAAATAATAAACCTAGGTTCATAATTAGAATCACAACAGCTGCATAATAAAGGTTGAGAACACCAAATCCTATTGTTAAAGATCCAAAAAATAAAAAACCAGCGGCCATGACTGAGGCAAACAGCGCAGATACTAAAAACTCATCAACAAGCTTAATCTTACTATTCACCCATTTAGCGAAATAAAATGGAATGGCAACTAGTAGACCAAATGGAGCAAGTAGATAGGTTAAAATAATAGGCCAATATTTCACCTTTGAGTCCAAATCAAAGGGATAATAAGACAACTGATTTGCCTTAAATAATTGCTCTAATGCTTTTTGTTGCTCAAATAGATTTGTTTTAGCGTTTTGGTCTAGTAAACCAACCTTAGTCATTAGGTCTTTCTGAACAACTACACGATTATCAAAGGATTCATTTACTGTAACTGGATTTAATGCACTATGTATATTTAACAAAGATTCACATGCTGAATCATCTTCAGGATTTTCTATTTGTATCAATAGGTCCTTCATCGCAATACGCAATCGCTCCGTCAAAGCCATGATACCCTTATTAGCATGCTCTTCATACAAATCAAAATAATCTGCTGCTTTTATAGCCTGCCCAATTTTAACATGGATATCTGAGCCAATAGCATCGGGATGAGACATATTGACCCCTACAGGCATAATGACCAAACCACAATTAGGTCTTTGCTCAAGCGTATTTAAAGCAATCCGAGCAGTACCTTTTTTTAGTGGGCCTAAACGTCGAGGTGTGGTAATATGCCCCTCAGCCAAAATCATCAACCAACCCTTTTTATGTAAAAAATGGACTACATACTTTAAGGATTCATAATTATTCTTGACAATATTCAATCCGCCATCTTTCACTCGAAACATTGGAATCAAATGCACAGATGCTAATAAAATTCTCGCCCATAATTTTTTAAACAAATCCCCTCTAACGATAAAACTTAAGGATTTTGGCAGCCAGGTAGCCATAATACATGGCTCGATAAAAGCAGTTGGATGATTAACTGCAAATACCACAGGAACACCTTTAGGAATGTGCTCTATACCTTGGAATTTTATATTCCGATATAACAATTGAAAGGTCAGTCTTGCGAATGGCCTAATCAAATAATAGAGCATGAAGATTAATTTTGGTGAATTAAAGTCCAAAAATATCCTTTTTTAAGAAAGATTTGCAATCAAGTCTTTATTATTGTGCATAGGCCATGTCTAACGCTATATGAATAGTAAAAAGCTAATTGTCATTGGAGGCCCAACGGCTTCAGGAAAAACTACCTTGTCAATAGAATTGGCCCAATATTTTAATTGTCCTATCCTATCGGCGGATAGCAGACAGTTTTATCGGGAGATGAGTATCGGCACGGCTAAACCAACTCCTGCAGAACTAGAGCAAGTCCAACACTATTTTATTAACTCTAGAAGTATTCATGATGATTATTCCGTAGGAGATTATGAGAGAGATGCCTTGGCACTGACTATGGAATTATTCAAAACCAACGACTATTTAATATTAGTTGGAGGTTCGGGTCTATTTATTGATGCACTAACCATTGGCCTAAATGAATTCCCACCCATTTCTGATGCGACTAAAGCATATTTCAAATCTATTTATCAAAAGGAAGGTTTGGCTAAACTACAAGCACTATTAAAAGAAGCTGATCCCGATTATTATGAACTAGTAGATTTAGAGAACCCAGTTCGAATTTTAAGGGCTTTGGAAGTTTGCAAAGAATCTGGAAACACTTTCACCTCCTTCAGATCAAAAGCCCTACCACCTAGACCTTTTGAATCCACATATTTTGCCTTAGACTGGGAACGTAGCGTACTATACGATAGAATTAATAAACGAGTGGATCAAATGATTCAGTTTGGCCTGCTAGAAGAAGCCAAAACATTATATCCACATAGAGCACTCAATGCACTCCAAACAGTTGGGTATAAAGAACTCTTTGAGTATATGGATAATCAATTAACGCTTGATGAAGCTATCGACTTAATCAAACGTAATTCAAGAAGATATGCAAAACGGCAGATGACTTGGTTCAAACGATCCAACAAATACCATTGGTTAGATACCCATACTAATCCATATCTGGAATCAGCACTAAACTATATCAAAAAAACAGTACGATAGATAAAAAGATATGTTTTTTTTACATATATTGTTATCGTGCTAAGGCACATGAAAACAATTTACAATTTTTGGCTTTGTCCAAATCTTATGCCGCCCTTGTTTTAAGGGCTTTTTTTATCTGATAATTTGATTATTTGGTAGAACAAAGCAAGCAATCAAAGTAATTTTATTTAAATTGATGTAGCTATTTATTTAAACTGTTAATCATTACTTATGTACATTCTCATTTATGGTTTTTCGTTTCTACTATTCCTTATCATCATTTCAGGAATATTCACCGTCAAACAGCAATCAGCTGTAATTATTGAGCGTTTTGGAAAGTTTCATAGTATCCGTCATCCCGGATTGAACTTTAAAATGTCATTGTATGATTTTAATATACAATCAAAAGAGCTATCCACGGTCCGTGGCTTCATTGAAAAGATACAACAATTCTTGTAATGGTAGCCTGATCGCAATGCTCTGTACTTTCAGAATATAAGATTCCCTGATGTAGTTGTCACAGAGCACGATGCTCTGAGCTTACTATAAAAGGGTGCTTGTAGTAGCCTTGTACCAAAGAATCTTTATACAGAATATTTGATAGACCAAACTCCAAACTCCATACCCGTTAAAAGCCAAGACTACAGCAATGACACCTGACACCAAAGACGAAATTAGTGAAATCTTGGTTTGTAGTTTAAAGTCAACACGCTTAGTTAGAATTGTACGCTGTATAATTGTAGATGAATCAATAATCAAAACTACACCAAAAACTCTTATA
>CAJXMP010000252.1 GCA_913056515.1 uncultured Lewinella sp. | reverse complement strand
TCATCCGAAACGGTCCCTCTTTCATTAACTCGGCTCTGTGAGATTTTTTAAAAAAGCATTTTTTAAAAAAATTTCGACATGAAACACTAAAACTACGTCTCCCGGTTACTTTTGTGTCTTGAGCGGGGCGCCGACTCGGGCCGTTCCGGCTCTTTAGACGTTTGTCGAGTTTTTGTTGTTGTTTCCGATTTGTATTGTGTATTACTGGGTGAAGATTGCGTCCAATTTTTTCAGTACTTTCAACTTTTATTCAATAAAAACACTTACTTTCACCAATGTCGAGGAATGGACGCCGAATCGGCAATTCAGTTTTTCTAAGTCGCCGCAAAAAATGGATTACTAACTTTTTCATTGACAAAAATAATTGCAGTCACTTCTGCAACAAAATTTTCCCCGCAATTCACAGCTTTTTCTCCAAAATAATAAAAGACGGATACGGATAATTTGAGACCAATCAGTGCCAATTTTTATTGAACATTAGCTAAATGTACCTATGAATATTTGAGAACAACTCGCTGTTAAATTGGTGAATTAGAAATTTTTGTCTTCAATCATTAAATAATCGCGTCACCTCCGATCGCAAGTAACAGACAGTTTCACTTTTCCGTTGATCATTTTTGATTTTGTGATGAATTTTGATGGCTTTATCTAAAGAAAAATACAACGAAAATTTTTGCAATGGTGATTTTTTCCGTGTATTTTTGAAAGTTTTCGAAAACTTTTTTCAAAAAAAATGAAAAAAAAATTTGAAACCTTGTCTTTGACCAAATTTTGGAGTGGGGATTTATGGATAGTTTGTCATCCAAAAGGCAAATATTTACTACGATATACAGCCAAAAAGAAAGAGCAACCTATTGAGATTGCTCTTATTGAATGGATATGTTCTATTATTTTTGGCGATTTTTATTGTACTACCAGTTTAGCAGATTTAACGACTTGATTGTCTGCTAGTATTTTTACCAAATAAACTCCACTATCTAAGTCTTGTCTATTGATGGTAAGTGATTGATCACTTGATTCATATTGCTGTACCAATTGACCCGCCGTTGTGAATAGCTCGACAGACCAGAAGTATATATCGGACCCTTCTAACTCAATGGTGCATTCCGTTTGGAATGGATTTGGATATATCTTCATATCTAGGTCTGGTACTGTAGGAGCAAGCGGTGTATCAACGATTTCGACAAACTCAGCATAACTACCACATAACTCGTTATTCACCGTGTTAGTCAATATAGGTTCTTGATTCTCAAAGATGATCAAGGCATTATTTTCTATTGGCTCACAATCCGTGGTTCCATCTTGCTCTACGAAAACTTTGAATTCGACATATCCTTGCTCTCCTGGGGCAAAAGGCACCTCATCATAGGTGAATCGAACGACATTGTTTTCATACACATCAAAAGTATATGGATGACTACTGTTACCCTCTTGCACTAATATAGTTTGTGCAGGAAGCGTGTCACGTATAGTCATAGTATAAGCAGTTTCATCCGATTCGTTTTCGAAGTAAATTCTGTATTTCAAACCCGATTCATTCGCTACAGCGTTATTAGAAGGCAATCCTCTTGGCGTAACTTCCATATAATTTCCACTTGGTAACGCCTTATTCTCTTGAATGTCGATTGCGGTAAAGCCATTACCGTCATCTTCCAAGAAGTTAAGTACAAAACCTGTATTCACATTTCCATCATCTGCACACCCTTCAAGGAAATCCGTAGGTATACTTCTTCCTGGATATCCATCTGGCTGAGGAATAAGGAATCGGAATGTGTTGACATTATCAATAGTTGTCAGGGTATCTTTGGTGTCATCTCCTGGTTCAATGGTTATTGGCCAATCATCTGGTTCTTGAATACCAATTAAAATATCTTCTATGATTATGTATTCTGCGATTTCAACTTCATTATTCCCTGTATTGGTAATCTTGACTTCAATGGATGATTCGTCTAAACAAGTGGCCTCCAGGGAATAAGCTCCAAAGTCATATGACCCATCTGGGTCACATAAGTCTGCATCTACAATACTCGCTTTGAACTCATAGGCTTGGTCATCAATAGCTTGAGAACAATCTGTTGATACACTTACTGTAAAGAGCTGATTTTCGTTGGTAGCCAAATCATCAATATCGAATATGATTTGGTTACCGGTAACCGTTCCAGGAATGGAAGCTGCAACAAATTCAAACTTCTCATCTAATAGGACTTCTACTGTCGCATCAGTACTAGTGAATGCCCCATAATTAGTAATCAAAACTTCATAAGTAGCTTCACCTAAATTACAATCTACTCCTAAGGTAGAGGTATTAATCTCTAAATAAGGAAAAGTACAATTGGCATTATCTACCACACCAAAATCATAAGCAAAGTCTTGGTTAGGTGCTGTGAACGATACAGATTGAATGGGATTACATGGTGTGATATCCCAATAATCATTCTTACTAAGTACGGTTAGTTCATAATTACCTACGGGCACAACTAATTGATATGCTCCAAGATCAGTGGTAGAACTGTAATAAACTTCACCATTATCTTGATTCGTTGCTTGAACCCTCCAATTCGCTAATAGTGGCTCCCCAGGATCGTAACCACAATCCAAGTTATCATCTAGATACACTTGGCCGCTAATCATATTGTTATATACAGAACCTTGTGGACCTGTTCGGAAAAGAAAAATATCTGAAATGATATCTCCCTGCTGTGATTGTGTACCTGTAATGGCAAATCCCCTTTCTTCCGGGCGCTCTACAAAGTCTCCAACGAAGTAACTCTTGGTACCAGCATCATCATAATATGGAGGTATAGCTGTCCCATCAAAGTTTCCATCTTCGTCTACTTGGATTAGACGGATACCAATATTGGACATGGTCACCTCTTCGAAACCTATAATAGCAAAAGAACTATTTTGTGTCTGAATAACCCGTTCTGCTCCTTCACCGAGGTTAGCAGGGCCATTAAACACTGTGTAAGGTTCTTGCCATAAGTATGTGATCTCAAATGGGATAGTCTCATCCACACTGATTCGAGTCCATATCATATCGCTACTAGACCCACCTGTTTTTTGATTACCTGCAATTAAGTAAGACTGGTCATCAGAGATATATATAAAGCTCTTAGCTTCTTCATCAAAATCGTTGGTTGAGATTACATTGAATGTGCCTAGTAATTCACCATCTGTTGGCGATACTTCTGTTAAGAAGATATCAAATGTGTTACTGGATGGGTTGAATGTACGACCTGTGATGGCGTACTTCAAGTCATTGCCATTTCCATCTTCAATAACCAAGATATCGTTAGCCGTATCATCTTGATTAAATCCATAGGTTTTATCCCAAATCAACGTACCATCTAAGTCGAATTTAGCTAAATAAGCATCCATACCACCATTACCTGCAGTTGGAGTGGATTCTTTTGAGCCTGAAATTATTAGATGATTGTCTGAAGTCAATGCAATCGCTGTCCCACGCTCGGATACCATAGGGGATCCAATGGCTTGTTCCCAAAGAAGATTACCACGATTGTCTAATTTGACAAGGAAAATATCGAAGGTATTATCGGTGAAATAATCTAACTCACCAACGATGTAGAGATTACCTGCTTCATCTTCTACTACGTCTAGGCCTCTTTCTGTTTTTGAGTATGTGGGGTCAATAGTGGTATTCCATAATTCACGACCGTCTACATCCGTTCGAACTACGAATAGGTCTTTATCTCCATCTCCTGTATCAACATCTTCAATACGACCAACGAGTAAATATCCTTGGTCTTTAAGTTGCAACATGGAATAGGATCTATCTTCGGCATTTTGTCCGAAGGTGTAGAAGTTTTGCCAGAGCTGTCCATAGCTCAGGCTATAAGCACTTAAAGCTAAAATGGTCAATATCCATTTTAGCCAGAGCGTATTTGTTCTGATAGTTAAAAGATTCATCTGCAGGTATTCTTTCTTTTCTTAACTAAAAATCAGACTTTTTCTATTATTCAACAATGACAAGAAATAAAAAAAGTTGATT
>CAJXMP010000251.1 GCA_913056515.1 uncultured Lewinella sp. | reverse complement strand
AATGATTATTCTCGTAGACCTCATAAGTCTGCTTATTGGTTTGGCAATATTTCTAAAACAAATAATCTATCAAATTAAACATTAAAACTTAATATATAGCTATGTACATAATTGCAGGATCTACTGGAACACTTGGAACAGCTATTGTTGATGCCTTATCTAAAGACAATGAGTTATTTCTTATTGGTAGAGATGAAACCAAACTAAAGGAACAAGCTTCTACAATAAACGCAGATTATCAAGTAATAGACCTAAACAATACTGTAGAACCCAGAGAGTTTGCAAAAATCATAGATACAGATACTGAAATAAAAGGATTGGTTAATTGCATTGGATCAATATTAATAAAACCATTACATGGAACTACTATTGATGAATTTAATGATGTCATCACAACAAATTTATTTTCATCATATTATTTGTTAGCAAGCTTTGCTAGAAGGATGAAAAATGGCTCAGCTATATTTTTCTCGTCTGTAGCAGGATCAAAAGGTTTATCTAATCATGAGGCAATTGCAGCTGCAAAATCAGGTATTGAAGGATTTGCTAGATCAGCTGCTGCTACTTATGCAAAAGATAATTTAAGAGTAAATGTAATTGCTCCAAGTATTATGGATTCGAATATGTCAGAAAAAATACTTTCCTCTGAAGCTGCAAGGGAAGTTTCTAAAAACATGCATCCTATTTCGAAAATTGGAGATGCAGATGATATACTTCCTGTTATAAAGTGGTTATTAAGCCCAGATGCTAAATGGGTCACAGGTCAGACCATACATGTTGATGGCGGTCTATCTACTGTAAAGCCAAGATAATTAAAGGGGGAGCAATGTCAGAAACAAAATACCTTGAAACACATGAATGGTACATAGTTGATGGTGGCAATGTAACTGTAGGAATTTCTGACTACGCACAGGGTGAGCTTGGAGATATAGTTTTTGTTACATTACCTGAGGTAGGTCAAGAATTTAGTAAAGGTGATGCAATTGTAGAAGTTGAAGCAACTAAAACTGTTGCAGAAGCATATGCACCCATGAATTGTGTTATAACTGAAGTAAATTCTGCTTTAGAAACTGAACCAGAACTAATCAATAACGATCCAGTAGGAGAAGGCTGGATGGTTAAAGCTGAAATTAAAGAAATGGATGATTCTGGTATGTCGTACCAGCAATATGAATCATTTATTTCTTAATGTCAGAAAGTAAAACTACTTCTCTTTACGAATTTCATTTAAGTAAAAATGCAAAAATAATTGATTTTGCTGGTTGGTCTATGCCATTCTCTTATGATGGAACATTAAAAGAACATCATTACGTGAGAGAGTCTGCAGGATATTTTGACGTGTCACATATGGGAAGGCTTCGTTTAAATTACTCCGAAATTGAAGAAATTAATTATTTAATTTGTTCTGATCTTAAAAACATAAGTAATACAAAAGCACTATATTCTATTTTTACTTCTGAAGAAGGTACAGCTATTGATGACGTTATATTTTGGAAATTTGAAGATGATTTAATACTTATTTGCAATGCAAGCAATACTAACAAAATTAAGACTCATCTAGATATTCATTCAATTAACTATGAAGATCTCACGTCTTCTACAGATTTAATAGCTGTACAGGGTAAGAACGCGATAGATATTGTTAGCAAAATTATGTCTGTTCCTGATAAATTCTCAACTTCAAAAGAAGGAAAATATGTATATGCGAGAACAGGCTATACGGGTGAGGATGGCCTTGAGGTTATGCTTGACACTAATGATACACTAGCATTTATATCTGAATTGGAGGCTAAAGGTGTTAAACCTTGTGGTTTAGGCTCGAGAGATACATTAAGACTTGAAGCATCTTTACCTCTATATGGGTTTGAATTAACTGATGACATTTCACCAATTGAAGCAGGACTTAAGTGGACTGTAACCAATAAAGATGATTATCTAGGAAAAGATGTAATCGATCAACAAATTGAATCCAAAGAACACAAACACCTCAAAAGATTCAAATTGAATGCTAAACAGATAGCCCGTACAGGAACAATTTGTAAATCTGATGGGGTAGAAGGTATTGTTACTTCTGGCAATATTTCACCAATATTAGGCTACCCAATTGGCTTTGTATTATTCAAAAGTAATCCCGCTGACGATTTAGTAGAGTTTGATATTCGTGGTAATTTAATAGAGGGAAATTTGTTATATAAGAGGTTTTTAAGTTAATGTTTGTACCACATTCTGAAATCGATTTAAAAAAAATGTTTGAAGAGCTTTCTATAAGTTCTTTAGACGATTTATTTACACATATACCTGAGACATTAAAACTAAATGATGGCTTAAATGTTCCGCCATCACTCTCTGAGCTCGAATCTATAAGTGATTTTGAAAATTTAGAATCCAAAAATACACAGAATCTAATTTGTTTTGCTGGGGGAGGACATTACGACGTTTATCTACCGCAAACAGTTAAATCATTAACAATGCGTCCAGAGTTTATGACATCTTACACACCCTATCAAGCTGAGATCTCACAAGGAATACTTCAGGTACTATTCGAATATCAATCACTTATCTGTGATTTAACAGACATGGAACTTGCAAACGCATCTCTTTACGATGGCGCAACATCTGTTGCAGAGGCGATTTCAGTAGCCATCAATAAAACGAAAAGAAACAACGTTATTATTTCCAGTGGTTTTAATCCCAACACCAAGGAAGTTGTAAACACTCTTGTAGACAGGAATAAATTTAATGTTAATTATGTGGATCTAGTTGATTATTTATTTCCAGAAGATTATGTATTTTCTCAAGATGATGCTGCATTTGTTGTTTCACTACCTCACTATGAAGGCTCTGCACAGGATTTAACATCAATAGTTCATAACGCAAAAGCAGCAGGTGTAATTACAATTTGTTATGCGGACCCATCTATGCTTGGTATTTTAAAATCTCCTGGATCAATGGGATTTGATATTGTTGTAGCTGAAGGCCAGTCAATGGGATCACCGTTATCATTTGGTGGGCCAACTGTTGGTTGGTTCGCAACTAGAAAAGAATTAGCAAGACTTGTCCCAGGAAGAATAATTGGAGAATCTAGAGATTCGAATAATACCAAAACTTATGTTATGACACTAAGAGCTCGTGAACAGGACATTAGACGTGAAAAAGCCTCATCAAATATTTGCACAAATCAAACACTCAATGCTGTTGGTTCAACAATACACCTATCATGGCTAGGACCTGAAGGACTTTATGAAATTGGATATCAAGCTATTCAAAAAGCTTCATATATGAAACAATTATTAACCGATAACAATTTCAATGTTTTAAACCACACTTCCTCATTAAGAGAATTTTTAGTAGAAACTAAAAAATCTGCGGAAGAGGTAATACTTGAAATGGGATCTAAAGGATTTTTAGCTGGTATTAAATACGATGATAATCAAATATTAGTTGCAGTAACCGAAAAGAGAACCAAGGCTCAAATAGATAATTATGTAAATTCTTTATTGGAGGTTGATAATGTATAGTGGTGGTAACGCTAGTTCATTACCTTTAGTAGGCGGTGCTCCTGAACCTACAATTAATCAGTTGTCCAAACCTGGTCGAAGAGCTTCGAGATTTCCTAAATTGGATGTTCCAGTAACTGAAATAAACAATACAGCAATTAGAAATGACAAACCCAGTCTTCCTGAAGTTTCAGAACATGATTTAGTTATGCACTACTCAAGACTTGCTCATAGAAATTTTGCTGTTGATGTAGGATTTTATCCACTTGGGTCTTGCACCATGAAGTACAATCCTAGATTTGCTGATTATGTAGCTGGGTTAAATACCTTTGCTAATTCACATCCTTCAACACCTTCTGCATTCACACAAGGTAACTTAGAAGTACTTCATGAATTAGAGAAATTTTTAATTGAAATCACTGGAATGGATAATGCTACGTTCCAACCACCAGCAGGCGCATCTGGAGAGTTAACAGGATTATTAATAATAAAAAAATATTTAGAAGAAAATAATTTAACTAACAAAA
>CAJXMP010000250.1 GCA_913056515.1 uncultured Lewinella sp. | reverse complement strand
GGTTAAGGATAATGGCTGGGTTGATCCTATTGGTGGACAAGCCGCGAGTGAAGGAGGTGCAAGAATGGCCGTAACAGATGCCGATGCCAATAGAATCTATGTCATTCTTTTGGGTAACGAGATAGATTATGCCACAGATAACAACTATATCGGAATCTATAGAAGTGATGATGCAGGAGAATCCTGGTCCACGCCTTATGATGGAAATGGTGATGGCCAACCAGACAATGAGCCTGGAGGACCCTATTCCGAGAACCACTGGTGCTTCACTTACTTTGGCGTGAATAGCGGTGGGTATGATCAAGGCTTTTACAACTTAGATATTGCCGTATCCGATAGTGATCCAGATAAATTGATGGTTGGAGCCTTAAATTTATTCAAATCGGAAGATGGTGGGGCAACCTACACCCGTTGGGGTGGTTATGGCTGTACCGGTTGTGGCCCAGAGTATCGTCACCCAGATATTCAAGAGATAGAAATGAATGGATCAGATCTTTGGGTTTGTAGTGATGGGGGAATCGATCAATATGATAGTAATTTGGATTTTGTTTCCAGTCGAAATAAAGGAATCAATGGCTCCGATTATTGGGGTTTTGATCAAGGATGGAATCACGATGTCTTGGTAGGTGGTCGATACCACAATGGTAATGCAGCCTACTACGAAGCTTATGACGCTGGTGAATTTTTAAGTTTAGGCGGTGCAGAATCAGCTACTGGATATGTGAGTAAGGGAGAGAATCGAAAAGTTTACCACAGTGATATTTCAGGTAAAGAAATCCCAGATGTCATCACAGGTGCTGTTAATAATATCCCTCCATTTACATTATATCCAAATGAAAGCTACGTATACACCAACCGTAGTGAGCTAGTTACTGATCCGAGATATTGGAATGTGATGTATATCGGAAAGGATAATAATATTTGGAAGAGTGAAAACGGTGGAGCAAGCTTTGAAGTCCTGAAGAACTTTGGCCTGGATGGGACTAATTTGGTCAAGGATATAGAAGTATCTAGACAAAACCCGTACCTCATTTTTGCCACACAAAAAAGTGGAAATAATGGCATACTATGGAAGAGTGTAGACGGAGGAGTGACTTGGAACAATGTGATCATTCCAGCGAATAACTCGACCATGTATATTGCCCTAAATGAACAACATGAACTCTTCCTCGCTATGCATGTAGGAGGAAGTAATGAAAATAAAGTATTCAAGTCTGATGATTTAGGGGCAAGCTGGACCAATATTACAAGTGCTGCACTATATGGAGAGCTATTAGAGAACATGGTGGTGCAAGAAGGAACAGATGGAGGCGTTTATCTAAGTTCGAGAAACAAGATCTGGTACCGCAACAATAGCACCGATTGGGTAGATATTACAGATAATCTGCCGGTACACACCCGTATTATCAAGATATTGCCTTTTTATAGAGACAGTAAGGTCAGAATTGCCTCTAATCGAGGTATTTGGGAAAGAGCCTTCACAGATGCCTCCTTACCGCAGGCCCAACCTATGGTATCCCATCAAGAGGTTCTATGTGATCGAGAGATCGTTCAATTTGAGGATTATTCCATCTTGGATCATACCGATGCCACTTGGGAATGGTCTTTCCCTGGGGCTGCAACCGTGTCATCATACACTGCCAGAAATCCACAGGTTACTTACGAGGAAGTGGGTAACTATGAAGTCAGTTTAACCGTAACCACTCCTGCAGGTACTAGTACTAAGACTATACCGAACATGGTGCAAGTGAGTAGTAGTTTATGTAGTCCTGAAGAGCCACCTCTGATGGCAGCTGAATGCACGGCTACTGGGGATTATTTAGTAAATGCCTCAGTGAATGAAACAGGCTTAACAGAATTCACTTTTACTGGATGGGTCAAACCGAATGGCATTCAAGCGGATTACTCCGGAATCTTCTCTTTATCTAATGGAGAGGGTGCCAATAAAAATGTATTGAACTTCCGGGAGGGTAATAATACTTTAGGATTTCACTGGAATGGAGCGCAATGGTGGTGGGACAGTAATTTGATTGTACCAGCGGATGAATGGTCATTTGTTGCTATCACCGTAACTGCTAATGCGGTAACGCTTTATGTGAATGAATCCGAAGCCACCTTGAATATGGTCACTGAGCCTTACGATCTAACCGCTATTCTAATGGGTACCTATTACTACTGGAGTTCTAGAAATTATGTGGGCCTTTTGGAAGAGGCAACATTTTGGAAGCGCGCATTGACTAAGGATGAAATACGACTATCTAGGCATTTGACCAAGCAAGATTTAAGTGATCCAGACTTAATTTGCTATTATCAATTCAACCACAATGCCAATAATGTGATTTTTGATAAAAAAGGCACCCTAGATTTGAGCATGAGCGGTAATACGAATCTAGTATCTTCCGATGCACCAGTTGGCCCTGGTTATAGTGATATATTGGAAATCACCGAAGTAGGTAATTATGCTTTTCCAAATAGTCAGGTTCAAATGAGTATAGACAACGCAGCTGCTGTTCCGAATGGAAAAGTAGTCCTAAGCAGGATCAATATCTTACCAAGTTCGCAACCGAGTAATTTCAATTTGGATGAAGTGTATTGGATTGCCAATAACTATGGAACGAATCAGAGTTTACTGAATTTGGAACAAATTCAATTCGATGGAGTTCCTGCAGTAAGCACAGCCAATGATTATAGCCTATTCAATAGGCTCTCTAATGATGGAATCACTGGGGACTGGTTAGAACAGGGCACTGCTTCTACCGATTCGGGTAATGAAAGTATGTTATTTGATGCAAGTGCTTATCCTTTACTTTTCAATGCCCAGTATTTCATTGGTGCGGATGAACTAACAGGAACACAAGAGCAGGCTTCAGAATCTCTGCACATTTATCCAAATCCAGTTTCGGCTAATGACAAGCTATACCTAAAAGGACTACAAGGGGAAGCAAGGCTCACCTTGTACAATACAAAAGGGAAAGTGGTCTTGCAGCAATTCGTTTCGGATAGTCAAAACTATATTACACTAAGTAAAATACCAGCAGGGCAATACTTTTATGCAGTACAAGGAGATACTAAATTCTATAGAGGTAAATTGACGGTACAATAAATAAACTCTATCTTATTCATTAATCGATTGCATCGCTCAAACTATTAGTTGACTATGAAATACCTATTATCGACATTTTTATTGTTCGGTTTTATTGTAAATCCTATTCAGGCGCAATATACCTTTCCTTACACTGATTTTCTGAATAGCAACTACGAGATAGGTGCTACTTATGGTTTATTTGGGGATCAGGTTAAACTTAGATCCGAACCGAATACCAATGGAAAAGTCTTAGATATCTATCCTATTGGAACTACTGTCAAAGTATTAGAAAAAGCAGCAGAAACCTACCAACTCTATGGCGTAAACTCCAATTGGTACAAGGTTGAAATTAATGGTCAAACTGGATATCTAGTTGGGGCATTTCTGGCAGCTCAAACCCTAGAATATAATGGGACTACTGCCTATATCAATTATGAAGTAGCACCAGAATCTGCTCCCTATGAACCTTTGAGTATTGTAATTAGAATGCCGACCCAAACTGGTTTTCAAGCCTACAAATACAAAATGCCTAATGTCAACTATGCTGGTGCCAAGCTGGCCGACAACAGAGGTTTTTCAGAAATAGACCAAATCCTTAGTCTGGAATTCTTTGCTGAATCCTGTGGAGCAACCGGAGGAGAAATGCATTTTCTGGTCAAAGATGGGGTAGTTATCAAAGAACTCTCCACCTTTTATGTGTCTGATGCAGGTGTTTTCTTCTATGAAGAAAATGCCATATTCCCGCAAGACCCTGGCGGTAGGCCAGAGGTCATCATCTACACCAAAACGACCGAGGAAGTGACCAATGAATATATGTCCACCTTTAGTATTACTGGCGAAAAATCCTATCTTGAATGGAGAGATGGAGCCATTGCACCTGTGCAATATTAGGAACTTTTTCACCTGATAAATCTATTTATATAACTAGATAAACGACCAT
>CAJXMP010000249.1 GCA_913056515.1 uncultured Lewinella sp. | reverse complement strand
TGATTAAAAATGGCTTGTTTTATGTTGTTTAACTAAATATATGGTCGAATATTGCTTGTTTTCTATACTTTATAATGGTTTTCATCGTTATTTTTGTTGAAAAAAAATAGGATTTTTACATGAAAAAAACTCGCTTAATCGAGGTTTTAAGGTCCTTTGAGAAAAAGGAATTACGTGAATTTAAAAAGTGGTTACATTCACCAGTGCATAATCAGCGGGAAGATGTACGCCAGTTGTATACCTATTTGATTGATGGAAAACGCTTAGATAAAGACCACCTAATCCATAAAGAAAAGGTGTTTACTTTTCTGTATCCAGATGAAGTATATGACGATGCAAAAATGCGTCAAGTCTCCTATTTTTTCATGAAAGAGATGGAATCTTACTTGGTTTTTGCATCCAGTCGAGCGGATGAATTAGAGTACAAGATCCGTTTGGCACGTATCTATAACGAACGTGAACTAAAGCGTGAGTTCGAGTCCAACCTTACTGGATTAGATAAATTACTCGATAATGCTCAATATATCGATAGTACCTATCACCGGTTTAACTATCAAAAAAACCTTGAGGAATCTAGACATTTAGCTACACAAAAAAGGCAAATTGCCTTTGAAAAAATGCAGGAGGTTTCGCAAAAATTAGATACTTATTTCCTTTCTGAAAAGTTGCAGACTTCGTTGGATATGTTGACGGCTCAATCGATTTATAAGACGGAATTTGACTTTGGTATTTTGGAGGATATTCTAAAATATATTGAGGAGAATGAGTTATATGAGCTACCTAGTATTGGGGTTTATTACTTCACCTTCCGATCCCTAGAGTTCAAGGATGAGGAGGGCTACTATTGGAAACTGAAAGATCTTTTGATGTCTAATTTAGATACCTTTCGGGTTCAAAAATTGAAAGAGTTCTTTGTGAACTTGATTAATTATTGTGTGGGAAAATCAAATGTTGGAAAAAAAGAATTTAATAGGGAATTATTTGAACTATACAAAACAGGTATAGATAAAAATATTATTACCCATGGGGGTAGAATTTCTAACGGTATGTTCATTAACATTATTAATAATGGCTCAGTATTAAGAGAATTCAATTGGGTGGAAAATTTCATTGAGAATTTTCAAAGTGATATTGCAGTAGATGAAAGGTCTGGAATAGTTAATCTTGGTCTCGGAATATTAAATTTTGAAAGGAAGCAATACAGCGAAGCAAAGTCATTTTTAGAAGAATCTAATCATAAAAATATCCTACTTAATTTACTTACTAGAAACTTTTTATTACGAACTTATTATAAGTTGAATAAGGACACAGAATTAGATCTACTGATTGAAAGTATGGGTAAATATTTGATGCGGAAGGAAATAGTCGGCTATGCTCGTGATATCTATAAAAACATTCTAAGCCTAATGAAGAAACTCGTCAACTTGAATATATACGACAGTGACGAGCGCACGAAGTTCAAAGATCAAGTGGCTGAAATCAATCCGATGACCAACTCCATGCGGGAGTGGTTTCTCGAACAAGTACAATAAAAAAAGGAGCTTCAAATTGAAGCTCCTTTTTTTATTTCAAGTCCAATGGCATTAATTCAAGATCACCTTACGTGTTCCTGCAAATCCATTAGAAATTACTTTTACCATGTAGATCCCTTTGGCTAGGTCGCCAGTTGGAATGGTGGTGATATTACTTCCGTATGCTGTGCTGTTGATCGAACGCACTAGTTTACCTGTTGCATCGAATAATTCAACTTGCATAGAAGATGCTTCCTCCTCCGTTAATCTGATATTAATCATATCTGTTGCTGGATTCGGGAATACTTGGAAGTCTAGACCTGCACTCAGTTCATCTGTATTAACAGGATCTTTTGAATCTACTATCGTTCCTTCACCTTCGGCACTTGTACAAACAGCATCTGCCTGATCTGCACTTACACAAGCTTCAGAATTATAGGTCAATAGATCCATGATTTCGAAGTTATCGATAGCCCATCCTAGTATACCAGCATTTGCATCTGTACCGAATCTGAATCGGATATAAATATCCTCTCCTATAAACTGACTTAGGTCAAGATATGAATCGATGAATCCATTACTATTTCCAGTAAATCCTTCTAGGAATGGGATAGTAAATGTGGAATATGCCAGACCACTGTTATATCCGTTTCTGATCCAAGTATCTTGTACTCTCTGCCAAGTCACTGCACCATCTGTAGATACTTCAATATATCCACCTGCAGTACCTGAAGGTACATTGATGTTATGCCAGAATCTAAGAGTAGGTCTATTACCTGAAATACTCTGCGGCTGTAAATTAATCAAGTCAGTTTTTACATCCAATGCAGCATCTTCAGTAAGGAAAGAGTAAGAACCCTCGTAGCTTAATAATGAAGATACACCCCAACCTGCAAAAGTTGGATCCTCAGAAGTTGCTACCCAGTTACCAGAACCGTTTTGGTCTTCGATTCCATCAAAATAGAATTCTTGTGAGAAGTTGGCTACGTCAGACTTATACTTGTACGTAATTACCAATTCGTCCAAATACTCCATATCTCCTAGCTCAAAAGTAACTGTGTTACCTGAAACTGTTCCAGGTAAAGATGCAGAAGCTGCATCAAATGTCAATCCATCTGGAATTTCATCTGTAACCACTACATTCGTTAATTGCTCTGGACGGTGGTTAGTCACTGTTAATGTCACATCAATATCGTCACCCGCTACAATTAGCTCGGTTACTTCTTTTTTGATTTTTAATTCAGCGATACATGTAGGAACAGATTCATAGTTAGGTGTTCCATCTCCTCTAGAGTTGGAGTCTCCTTGATCTGCGTTGATTCCAAGTCCTCTCCTGGCAAATACTTCCCAGATTAAACATTGGTTATCTCCATTGAACAACTCTTGGTCCGCTGCAAGAATAGCATCACGGCCATCTTCGAAGCCTGGATTACAAGGTTGCATAGCCATACCATCCATGACTAATTGGATAGCCATATTGTTACCAGCTGATGTGTTATATACATCTGCATCATATCCATATTCATCTACAAATGCCCAGTACATATCCCAAAGCATAGAACACCATACCGCTCCAACACCATGTGGTACAGAGAAAGTAGTAATGTTATCATATACCATAGGATTGATCGTCATATCAGTAGAGTAAGGATAAGGGCGAATTCCGTTTCCATCTACCCCTTCAGATGTTGCATAGGTACCAATTCCTCGTTTATCTGCTCCAGTATCTCCTGGCTCAACAGTTGATATTAAGGAGAAGAAATCAGACCAGCCTTCACCCATCTGCTCTTCATTTCCTAGACAACCTGCAGCACCAGGACCACCAGTTAATCTGTTAGAGATACCATGTGCGAATTCGTGTGCAATTACTCCGTTGTCATAAGAACCTGGGATAAAGGACAAACCATCTGCTGGTTCTTCGATTTTTACTGAAACAGGGCCTGAAGACAAGGCTGCCTTAATTAGATTACAATCACTTGAAGAAAGCGAAACGGTTACAATTCCTGGATCATCAATATCTGGAACACCGGCCATACCCATGGCACTATCTTCAAAGTTACAGATGATTACCGCGATAGCTCCTGCCGCTTCAGCATTGGCTGTTTTTTGTTCAAAGAAACAAAGACCACGGTCAATCATTGCAATTTTACCTGCTACTTCAGCTGCATTTACAATTTCTTCACATCCATCTACAAATACATCGAAACCATCGTCTACAATAACTACTTCCCCTTCTGCCGGAGCATCAGCAATTGTTGGACCATAATCCGCTGTACCTACACTGTAGAAAGAGCTAATATTGGTAGGAGCTGTCACTTGGAATACCCCTGAACCGGAGTTCCATAGGAACATACGCATCTGTCCATTTCCACCATCTCCTGGTGTAGCAAATGTTGCGTTATTAACTGTTCCTGCTGCTCCATCTCCATATTGAGAGAAAGCAATAACGTAATCTCCCTGAGCTCCTCCATTACCATAGTTATTGGTTTGGAAGTTACCAGCTTCTTCTGTGAAACCGTATGCATAAGCGAAATCGTGAATTTTGTTATTCATGTAGAAT
>CAJXMP010000248.1 GCA_913056515.1 uncultured Lewinella sp. | reverse complement strand
TGAAATAGCTAGGACGAGCACTATTTTTGGTCAACAAATCGTTCAAAAAGCGAAGTATTCATGTTTGATATAGAAAGCTTACAAAGTAATTCAGAGACGCCCACTTTAATAGCCATTTTGCTGGCCGTAAGTTTATGTGTAGTCTTATCTGCATTAATCGTTTTGACTTACGATATCACCACCAAAGTTTCAAAAAAGGATCATAATTATATGCAATCATTAGCTTTGATTTCCATTTTAGCTACTATGGTAATGCAGGCTGTTGGGGATAGTTTGGCTCGTGGATTAGGTATGTTAGGTGCTCTTGCGATTATCCGTTTTAGGACAACCTTAAGAGACCCAAGAAATATGACTTTTATGTTTGCCTCATTGGCTGTAGGTATTTCTTGTGGAGTATTTGGCTTTACTATTGCAGTAACAGGTACACTGATATTCTGTGTAGTGGCTATCATCCTCAGGTTCTCAGTTTTTGGAAAACCAGACCCGCTGGTAGGCATATTAAAAGTGTCTATGTACTACGATAATGGGAATGAAAGCATTGCCCAAATGGAGCAAATGTTGCAGACACATTGCAGGGAATATGTATTGACTGATATGCGTACTCGGGATAGAGACATCGTGTTAGAAAGTGAATTTAACGAGCATGGAAAAAAAATAGTTACTAAATCAGTTAATAAGCGGGTGAAGGATCTTTCTTATGAATTACACTTGAATCATAATATTCAAGATACTGATTTATTAGATCGATTTACTGAATTAGAGGATGTGCAGGAGGTAAGCCTTCGTTTTATTAAAGGTGAAGATAAATTATAATGGATATACTCAAGAAAATAAGCAATCCACTCTATATCATTGCTTTGGCATTCACTGTTTTCCTTTTTATTTATAAGAGTCAGTTGAATGCTGATCAAAATCAGTTCTTTGGTTTTGCTGAAAATTTAGAAATGGAGGTCAATTTAGATTTTCCAGTGCAAGTCAATGGTATTCTCGTGCAAGAAGGAGATTCTGTCAGCGCAGCATTTCCTTTACTAGATTTGACTCAATTGACTTTGTCCAAGGAGATCAATGATGAGCAATTTAAGATTGTTGAATTGGATGCTAGGTATAAGACGAATAAGAATATCATCCAAAATGAAATCAACTTGGTTAATGCTAAATACCAGGAAAATTTAAATGAGATTAATTCGAAGATCGAGAGCTTGGAAAATGAGATTGAGCTGCATGAAGCCATGAAAGAAGGGCTCAAGAGTTTAGCTTTAGAAGAAGAGGATGCCAAGATCAAGGCTTTACGTGCTGAGATTGATATATTGACCAAATCTCGAGTAGATTTGGAACGCATCAATCAGACCCTTATCAGTGGTTTAAATCAAAAGATAAGAGATGAGTTTACCAATTTGGAAGCATCTATCTCCAGGCACAACAGTGATGTGGCATTCAATGAGAAGAAATTGAATAAGTTATCCTTACAGGCACCTAGTAAAGCCTTAGTGGGGAATGTGCATGTGAAGGAAGGGGAGTATGTAGATGCTTTTGAAACCATGATTACGCTTTATGAACCCAATCCAACTCAGGTCAAGGGTTTTGTACATGAAGGCATGCAGATTAGCGTAGAGATTGGGGATGAATTTACTATACGGTCTACACAGGACTCTAATAAAGAGATAACAGGTAAGATTACAGGTCTAGGTGCTCGGATTGTTGAAATACCCGAACGCTTGAGGAGAGTGCCTACTCTAAAAATGTATGGTCGTGAAGTGGTGTTGGCCATATCGCCAGAAAATAATTTTTTACAAGGAGAGAAGGTGATCATTAGTCAATAATTGACTAGGATAGATTTAAAAATGAATGTTTGACTTATGTTGAATAGGTGTTTAATAGGGGTTGTTTGGTGTTTTTCATGGTGCTCAGCTTTGAATGGTCAAATTAGTTTTTCTGATTATTTGAAAAGCAGTTTAGCGGATATACAAACTATACATTCAAGTCAGTCTGATGAATCTATTAAATTTAGATCACCATTAGTTACTAGGTGGAATTTTCGAAGTGATACCGATGAGTTTTTGCTCGACCGTCAAGAGTATGAGATTAGGGCTGATTTTTCTAGTAAAGCTACACGTACTGCTCAGAATCGGTTATATCAAGGTTATATTCAGGAGTTGGAAAATGAACGAAATACATTAGCTAGGGTTGATGTAAAGGCTCTTTATGAAAAGTGGCTCCGTTCTTATTTTACTAAGCAAGAACAGGAAGCATATAAATTGATGTTACCCTATCTCAATGATCAATTGCTATTACTCAAGAAGATTGATACAGATGGAACATTTTCCTTGTACGATTATCTTGAAAAGCAAAAAGAGGTAGAGTATTTAGAGTGGGAAATGATTAGACAAGCCAAGGTTTTAGATCAATTGAGCCCAGATTTAAGTGGATTGGTCCAAGTAGATGCGCTGCTGCGTTTTGTTGAATCGCTTCACTTAAAATTAAATTTTAAATATCCGGATTATTTGTCTGATCAATTAGACATGCAACGGGTAGAAGATGAATATAACCTTGAACTAGCAGAGACGAAACAAGTGGTTGATTTCTTTCGGGTCAATTATAATGGACCTCAAGCAGATCCATTCGAGGAACGTGTGAGTGTTGGATTTTCTATGAATTTTGATCGATCGGAAGAACATCAACTTGATTTAGTCGAGCTCAAATACAAAAAAGCGATTGAGGCTGAACAAATAGCCCAAAGACAAGCTGAATTCTTAGAAACATTAGAGACAGCCTTGCTTGAGTTTCGTATGGCTGTTGAAGAGTACTATGCTTTTAGTGGGTTATTAGAAACTTTCACTGATCAACAGGCTATCATAGATACACAGAACCCAAGTAGTAAACGGGATCTATTAAAGTGGTTAGATTTAAAGATATATTTTCAAGAAAACCAAAAGCAATTCCTTCGTTTGGAAGAAGAGGTATTCGAGTCCTATCTCGATTGGTTAGACTTGTCGGGCTTGTTAAATCAGTATTATTCTTTTGATTTTCTATCGCCTACGCTTGATTCAGCGGCATTTTTCCAGTCTATCAACCGTTAAATAACTGAATTTGTCCTATTCGAAAGCAGGAAAATGTATAATTAATTATTTTACTTGCAAAATAAAAGTGTTATACTTTTAAAATGCAAGTGAAATTTAGAATAAAGAAATTATGCACTTTTAATTTCAAACTTGGTAGCTTTAAATGGAATTGTTTAGGCTCTTGAAGAGCTATTCTTAAAGTATATTTACGGACCTAGAAGTTTTTATTCATTAATCTGTAGTTTTTGAAACATTCTGTACATCATCTGCATACCGACCCAAAGCGTATTTTTGGCTTAGATATTCTAAGGGCTATGGCTATCGTATTGGTAGTATTGGGGCATGGTAAGTTTATGTTGGAGGATACAGTCTTGGAGGGATTCCCTTTTTTCAGGATGATTGATGGAGTGGATTTGTTTTTTGTACTGAGCGGTTTTTTGATCGGAGGTATTCTTTTACGTCAAATAGAATTTAAGGGTTCATTTTCAGCCTTGGATTTGTTGGGATTTTGGAAACGCAGGTGGTTTAGGACACTTCCGAATTATTATTTAGTCTTAGGGTTGAACGTTTTAGTGGTTAGTCTTGGAATAATCCAAGAGGATATCAGTCAGTTTAATTGGCGATTCCTAGTTTTTGTACAAAATTTCAAAGCGCCTTTTCAAGGATTCTTTTGGGAGTCCTGGTCTTTGTCTATAGAAGAATGGTTTTATTTGATTACACCGGTTTTGATCTGGATCTCTTATCGGTTTTTACGTTTGAAATCTGTTTTCCTGCTCGTTACCATAGCTATGATGTTATTGCCATTAACGTATAGAATTTCATTACTAGATGCATCTATTAGTGATTTTGAGTGGGATATATTATTTCGAAAAACAGTATTGTGTCGCTTAGATAGTATAGGATATGGCTTACTAGGTGCCTGGTTTTGTCATTACTATGAGGCACTTTGGGATAAATGGAAATGGGTCGGATTTATTTTGGGTTTTGTACTAGGAGCATTTGTGCTCATTAATCCTTCAGAG
>CAJXMP010000247.1 GCA_913056515.1 uncultured Lewinella sp. | reverse complement strand
TAAATCTGAAACTGGTATTACCCATTCAATTCAATTCAATTCAATTCAATAAGTTTATAGTCTTTTCATGCATACAAATTTACATTTAATATGTTAGTGTAGTAACTTTTAATAGTTAAAAGCAAAAAACATGAAATTGGATATTTTGGCAATAGGGGTTCATCCAGATGATGTGGAGTTAAGTTGTGCAGGAACAATTCTGAAACATCAGTCCTACGGCAAGCAGGTAGGTGTTTTAGATTTGACTAGAGGAGAACTTGGTAGTAGAGGATCAGCAGAGACAAGAGATGAAGAATCAAGAGCAGCTGCTCAAGTGCTTAATTTGGCTTGCAGGGATAATGCTGAAATGGCTGATGGTTTTTTTCGAAATACACCTGAGAACATTAAAAAAGTTGTTCATTACATCAGACGTTATCAACCAGAAATTGTTTTAGCTAATGCATTGTCAGATCGGCATCCAGACCACGGTAGAGCAGCGAAGTTAGTAGCAGATGCATGCTTTTACGCAGGTTTGATCAAAATTGAAACATACGATTCGGATGGACAACTCCAAAAAGCTTGGAGACCTAAAGCACTCTATCATTATATACAGGACCATAATTTAGTGCCTGATTTTGTGGTAGATGTTACACCTTATATGGATAAAAAAATTGAGGCTATTTTGGCTTATAAGACTCAATTTTATAATCCGGATGAACAACAGGATGAAGCCTTACCAAAGACGCCTATTTCTTCTAAAGCGTTTTTTGATTATTTGAGAGCTAAAGCAGCGACTTACGGGCGTATTGCCAATTTCGATTATGCAGAGGGGTATCAGATCAGTCGAACACCTGGAGTGAATAATTTATTCGATTTGATTTAATCGATTATTTACCTTCTAAGTAATTGACATAATCATAACTACCTAGTCTAAATCTTGGCTTAATTGCCGACTTGGAGTCAGCCTTTATTTCTTGTCTGCAGAAAAAAGCAGTAGGACTAAGATTTGGAACCCGCACGTCTAATTTGATATAGGAGCGAACCATGGGTCTGGTTTGTACACTTGACATTTTATAATCCATATACTTGGTTGGATTATGCAGAGGCAAGGTGTTTACGTATTGAGGAGCAGCTATTTGAGCGGATACATGGTATGTAATAAATAGGCTTACTACCATAAGCACCCACTTAAAATTAGTCTTGATATTTTGCCTTTTTACTACCTGCATACAATTCATACTTTTGGAATTTACATTCCAACGGACCATTAAATAAAGGTATTTTTTTGGATGGTCGCAAGCCTACATGTTTTAAAGCTGTAAAATTTGCTGAAATGATCCAGGCTTCAGATCCACCATAGAATTGTTTAAGTGCATCTCCGATTTCTTTGTAAAAGCTATTAATGTTTTGATTGCTTACCCTTAAATCGTATGGAGGATTAAATACCACTAGGGCATCCTTGATGGCAGCCTCCCGTTCCATGAAATTTCTTCTTTTGAGTTGAATAAACTTTTTGAAATTGTAATGGCTCAAATTTTCAAAGCAAGCTTCTAAAGATTCTTTTCTGATATCGCATCCCATTATGGTGTGCTTGGGTTCCTGAATAGATGCACTAAGTCTCTCTTTGACAGACTCGAAAAGCTTTTTATCATAATTCTCCCAACTCTGAAAGCCAAACTTTTTTCTATATAGGTTAGGAGGGGTATGGCTTGCAATAAGATAGGCTTCGGCTAGTAGTGTGCCTGATCCACACATTGGATCTAAAAATGGTCTTTCTCCTTTATACTCCGCAAGTAATAATAGTCCAGCTGCTAGGCATTCGTTGAGGGGGGCTAGTGCCGCCTTTAAGCGATACCCCCGTCTATTCAGACTATTGCCAGAACTGTTTTTGTATACGATTACATGATCCTCTTGTATGAAAAGCGATAAATTATAATCTGCATTTTTCGGATCTACATTAGGTCTGCTACCAAATGTTTCCGTGAATTTATCTGCAATAGCATCTTTAGTTTTTAAGGCTACATATTTAGAATGGTTGAAGAATTTAGATTTGACGGTTGCATTGATAGCAAAAGTATCTCGCATCCTAAATTCTTGTGTCCAGTCAAATGCAAAAATCTGATCGTATAAGGCTTGTTCATTCTTGGCCTTAAAGGAAAATAGTGGGACTAAGACATGTAAACCAGTTCTTAGACTTAAATTGGCCTTATAGATTTGTTCGAGACTTGCTTCAGCTTGTACAGCTCTTCGCAGTTTTTTACAATTTTTAATTCCAATTTGTTCCAGCTCCTGGATAAGAACCTCCTCTAATCCAGCCATAGTCTTGACTAATATCTCCACATCAAAAATTTTTCCAAAGGTACATTATTTATCATGTAACCTATACTTGAAAAACACCTGGATTGAATTTTTCTATTGGAGCTTTATTGGCAACTTCTATACCTTTAGAAATGACTGCTCTAGTTTGTGTAGGATCAATGATGGCATCAACCCACAATCGGGAAGCTGCATAATAAGGTGTTGTCTGTTCCTCATATTTATTCGAAATACTATCGAATAATGCCTTTTCTTTTTCAGGATCTAATGTTTCACCTTTAGCTTTCATGGAGCTGACCTGAATCTGTGTGAGTACTTTTGCGGCTTGAGCTCCACCCATTACAGCTATTTTTGCACTAGGCCATGCAACGATTAATCTGGGGTCATAAGCTTTACCGCACATAGCATAGTTGCCTGCACCAAAAGAGTTACCCATGACAACTGAAAATTTTGGTACGGTAGAGTTGGAGACTGCATTCACCATTTTAGCACCATCTTTAATTATACCCCCATGTTCTGAGCGGGTGCCTACCATAAATCCGGTTACATCATGCAAGAACACTAATGGTATTTTCTTTTGATTACAATTCATTATAAAACGGGCGGCCTTGTCCGCTGAGTCGGAATAAATGACTCCTCCAAATTGTAATTCTCCTTTTGCACTCTTGACTACTTGTCTATTATTTGCAACAATTCCAACGGCCCAACCATCGATTCTGGCATATGCAGTGATTATTGTCTGGCCATATCCTGCTTTGTATTCAACTAACTCAGAATCATCCACTAAGCATTCTAGTACCGCTCGACTATCATATGTTTTAGAAGAGGATTCTGGGAATATTTCATATATCTCTTTGGGATCTCTTTTGGGTTTTTTAGCTGCTATTCTATCAAAACCTGTATCTGGGAAAGCACCCATTTTATCTACAAGTGATTTAATGGTATCTAAACATTCTTGGTCTGTTTCTACTTCGTAATCAGTAACTCCACTGATATTAGATTGTGTATGTGAACCTCCAAGTGTTTCCTTATCTACATCTTCTCCAATAGCTGCTTTAACCAAATAGGGCCCAGCAAGAAATATAGATCCTGTCTTTTTTACAATTAATGCTTCATCAGACATGATGGGTAGGTAGGCACCACCTGCAACACAAGAACCCATGATCGCTGCAATTTGTGGAATACCCATGCTCGAAATCTTGGCATTATTTCTGAAAATTCTACCGAAATGTTCTTTATCAGGAAAAATTTCATCTTGCATAGGAAGAAAAACTCCCGCACTATCCACTAAGTAGATGAGTGGTAGCCTGTTCTCCATGGCTATTTCTTGAGCTCGAAGATTCTTTTTACCAGTCATTGGAAACCAAGCTCCAGCTTTTACGGTAGCATCATTAGCAATAATCATGCAGGGTCTACCAGAGACATTAGCAATTCCGCATACTACACCTGCAGCAGGACAGCCACCATATTCCTCGTACATTTCATAAGCTGCAAATGCTCCAATTTCCAAAAAGTTTGAGTCCTCATCAATCAGATAATTGATACGCTCCCTTACAGTAAGTTTACCTTGCTTATGTTGCTTTTCAATTTTTTTTTCGACTGGCGCGGTTTTTTACTTTCTGATTTTCTTTTCTTCTGGTCTGTCGCTTTTTGATTTGGGGATTGTTTTGATGGGAATTACTGATTCGTCTGATGTGTCTCTTTCGTCTTGCTGTCTTTGTGCGTCCTTTTCTGCTTCCCCTCTTTATTTTCTGGCGGCTTCGTCCCGTTTGTCCGCTTCGCGCGAGCAGCATGGTTGTT
>CAJXMP010000246.1 GCA_913056515.1 uncultured Lewinella sp. | reverse complement strand
CAATCTTTTAAGATTGCATCACCAACAACACCAAATTCACTTGGGCCTTGCATTTTCAAATAAAGGGGATAATTTAAATTAGCGAATGCACGAAGCACGGGATTAGGCCAATTTGAAGGTTCTATTCTCAAAACGTGTTTAGGATAATAGTATTCCTCAATTAAACCTAAATACTCTGGATTTGTATAATCTTCGTTTTGCTCATAGGATTTAATCTTCTTTAATACCTCTTCAGGTAGTTGTGGTCCTAAAATCTCATTTGCATAATCAATGTAGTCTGGTATAGAACTTACCATATTAGAAATTATCAGCCCTTTTAGATTTTCTTGATACTTAAGAGCATATTCTAATCCCAATATTCCTCCCCAGGAATGTCCAAGTATAATAAAATTAGAAGAGTCTAATCCAAGAGATATCCGTACCTGTTCAACCTCCTCAACAAACCTATCTATTTGCCATAATCGTTCATCATTTGGATGATCACTCTTACCCGATCCCAACTGGTCATAATAATAATATTGAATGCCAGCATTTGGAAAATAAGAATCTGCAGCTTCCCAATATTCACTAGTTGCACCTGGACCACCATGAAGTAATAATACTTTAAGTTCGGGATTATTACCTACTTGTTTTGTCCAAACATTAAATATTCCTAATTCTGTTTGAATTGGAATTATTTTGGTGCCACCAGAAAGTTGCGAATCAGAATTAGAATAATCTAAGAAAGTAGGATTTTGGTTACATGAAGTAAAACCAATGATAAGAGTCATTATAAAAAGTAATCGCATATAGCTGATTTTTAGATTTTTACCTTAAAATAAATAAAAACCATTACACTCTAATTGTTTTTTCATTTTCGTCGTCTATCATTCAAAGTTGTAACACAAGTAAATCTTTTTGGAATTGTTATTATCTCTGATTTTTAATTTTTTATTTAATTATAATTGAATAACTTTTAATTCCTCGGGGAGCTCATTTCCGGACGGAATCGATAGTGTCTGAATTTTCTCCCGTTTTCAAGCAGACTAGCATCAACTTTATCGCTGTCCTGCTCATAACTTCCTTCTCCATACATTTCTTCATATTTGGCAATCATATCGGCCAAGGGTTGGCCATAATCCTCTGCCTGTCCTGCAAAATCCTTATGATGAAAACGTACCATTACCACGTTGCCATCACAACCAGAAGCACACCACCAAACACCCATTCTGTGGTTGTATCCAGAGGCTTCCATTGCTTTTTTTACTCTTTCTCTGAATCGCCAAAAATCGTCGCTACCCTCATCGCTAAAATTGTAATAAATGACTCTTCTTAAATTTTCATAATCAGCAGTCTCTGGGGCATGAGTAGCCGATTTTACCAGTCCCCATATTCTGTTTCCTGTTGAGGTATGTAAATTTCCAGTAGTTTTCTGCCAATAAGCATTACCGACAGTATCAACATCATCGAATACGGCTAGAGAGTCACCATACTGAACCCGTACAAAATTATTTGCATATTTACCACTTAGAATTTCAAAGGTCAAGTATCGTGGCTGATCTGGCTTACTATTATACATTTTGGTTTTTTTTGATGCAGCAGCGACAAACTTATCCATATCCGCTGGTGAAACTTCAAGTAGTCGAGTTTGAATGACTTGTGCATTAATAGCGAATACACCAATTGACATCATTAATAGAGTGAAAGCTTTTTTCATTTGTAAATATTTAAGGTTAATTGATTTTTATTTAATAGGAGAATTCGGCTGTTTCATCAGCGATTGCTCTTTTATAGACAGTAATTTTTTTGATCTTTCCATTGACAAAGAGAATGTCATGAATATTATGCTCTTTGATCTCGGTTCCGTTTGAATCGATATCTGAAAAATCATTGGCCGTGGTTAAATATTGTTCAACTTCACCATCATTATTAACCACTCCATTAGCGATCATCCATTTCACTTTCCAATTTGGGTTTGAAGTTTTGAACCAATTATCGAGTATTTCGATATGAGTATCATTTCCTTTAACAACGCTACCATCTGGAGTATAGCCTATCCAGTCTTCATGATTAATTGAAGCGATAGTTTCTAAATCTCGATTATTATGCGCATCGATATACTTTAACCAGACTTCTTGAGTTGATAGATCTCCTGCAACAATAGGAGTCATTGTTTCATTTCCGTCTAATAACTCTGAACCTATTTTTACTTGGGTTTTTTCAGAGTCTTGTACTTGGCAAGAAGTTACCAGGAATATGAAACTTAATAATAGTACATAATTTTTCATGAGGTATAAGGGTTTAATGGTTTATCTGCTATAACCTGCAATTACAGGCACGTAGGTTGTTGGTATTTGAAAAGGCTCAATAGCTTCTTTAAGAGATTCTGAGACGTCTCCGTAAAGCGTCATATTCTGTATAGTAAAAACCTTTTGGAACATCTCGAAATCTTCATCGATAAGACCTCCCGGCGAAACATTTTTAATATGAAGTAGTACTGCTTCAGAATTTTTATAACGCTCAATAAGAGTTACTGTATTTTCTCCAGTTCTAGTAAAACGAAAACTTAAGGAAGTGGGCTCTAAATTATTTACCGTATTCTGGTACATTGTACTAAATGCCTCCACTTCTGCTTCGGACACATTGCTAGTCATATGTACTACATTTATTATTTCTTGATTGTGATTCAAAAAAGAATTCATCATGCCTCCGAGATCGAACCAATCTCCACCATTGAATATTTTTCCATCCTTAAACTCGAAAGAATGGTAAGCGGTTAGAGTAACTTTTTTTCCTGTGTTAGAATGAATAGCATTCCATGTTCCATATACTCTTGTGCTTCCGTCAGGCACACCTGTTTTTGTGTCTACTCCTGGCAACCAATAATCTGCGGTGAATTTGATATCCTCGAATTCATTATGGTATCCGAGTATCGCATTTTTTATGTCTTGTATATTCCCCATTTCTGATCCGTAACCAGGTAGATGCCACTGCATATCAGGATGTAAAAATTCAAACATAGCCTCAGCATTCTCTTCTTCGTGAAGCTGAAAATAGGCCTTAGCTAATGCTGTATTGGTATCAAATTCTTTTGTATGAGAACTGTTTACACAAGAAAATAATTGTAGTGTAATTACTAAAATGACAAGGTTTTTCATGTTTAAGGGTTGTTTGTAAGGTTAAGATATAAATAATATATTTAGTTGCAATAAACAATATTCAATTATACCAAACTAAACATTATAAATTATGAAACAATTAATCCTTTTCGCGCTAGGCTTGACTCTAATTAGTTGTGGCACAAAATCGACAAATGAATCACCAAAATCTGGTGGCATATGGCACTTGAGTGATGGAATTTTTAATTCTGATGGTACAAGTAAAAAAGCTGTGATTGGTGAGGACAGTGATCTTAAAATTGCAATGGACTTTTTTTATGCCTATGAGCAACTTGAGCCTGAGAAAATGGTTTCGTTAAGTGAGGATATTATTAAGTTCCATCCAGGTGATTTAGCTGGCGTATTCGATGTGGATGCATCCAATACTGATTTCATCAATGAGAGACAATCAACCTTCGAGTCTATTGAAAGAACAGTGGTTAATGTAACTCCTTTAGCTGTTGAAGGTTCAAAAAATTATACAGTAGTAGAAATTAATTTTACAGAAGTAATTACACATAAAGATGGAAGTTCAACCTCAGCGCATTATTTTGAGAGAATTCATGTAGAAAATAAAAAAGTTAACAGAGTAGTTCAGTGGATGCGTCCAATGTAACTAGCAAGGAGATACCTTATCAAACAAAAAGCCACCGTAAATCGGTGTCTTTTTTTTATATTGGCATATAAAATTGAGTAAAGAATCAAAAATCTTGGTTCATTTATTCTGATTGACTCATTAACCAATAATACTGCTGGTGTTGGCTTTATACGATAGCCAAAGGCACTATTTTTTACACTTGAATATAATTGCTGGTGGTAAATTTAAAAGTGTCATATCCATGGCCACTTGATTAAAGTGTTTTCTTAAAAGTTTGTACCTGTTGAAGCTGTATAGGTATTGAATAAACATCCCATCATTATTCATATGTGGTATTACTTTACCGATAATGGAATTTATGGTCGATTTT
>CAJXMP010000245.1 GCA_913056515.1 uncultured Lewinella sp. | reverse complement strand
GGATAATAGGCTTTGAGGTATAGACTTTGGAAGCTTTCTACTGCAAAACTGGCCGAGTGTGCTTTACAGAAGGAGTATCCACTAAAGCTCTCTACTTGTCTCCAGACTTCTTGGGAAAGTTCTGCGGAGTATCCACGTGCGGCACAGTTGTTGAAAAACTTACGTTTGAGTTCACTGAAGTTGTCGTTTCGATCTTTTTTACCAGACATGATGCGGCGAAGTACGTCACTTTCGTTGAGGTCTAGACCTGCGAAGTGGTGTACAATTTTCATAACATCTTCTTGATAGACCATGACACCGAACGTTTCCCCTAATTGTTCTTCAAAAACGGGGTGAATATATTTGAATGAGTGGGGGTTATGGAAGCGCTGGATGTAGGCACGCATCATACCAGATTTGGCTACTCCAGGTCGAATGATGGAACTAGCGGCGACTAGGTGCACATAGTTGTCACAACTCAATTTGGTCAGTAAGTTCCGCATAGCAGGGGACTCGATGTAGAAACAGCCAATACAGCTTCCGCCGCGAAGGAGGGCTTTCACTTTGGGATCTTGCTTGATTTTTTCTACTTGATGAATATCTACTTCTATACCTTGGTTTGCTCGGATATAACTGACGGCATCTTTGATATGCCCTAGGCCACGTTGACTGAGCACATCGTATTTATGGAAGCCCATATCCTCAGCGTGGTGCATATCGAATTGAGTTATGGGGAAACCCTTAGGCATTTGCTGTAATGCAGTATATCTGAAGATTGGTCTTTCGGAGATCAGGATTCCACCTGCATGTATGGATAGATAATTGGGATAGTTGTTCAGTGACTTAGCGACTTTCCATATCTGATCTGCGAGTTGATGATGTTGTTCTGGCGTATTGGGTTGGTTAAGCATCAAGTCTGTTTCTGCTTTGGGTAGCCCATATACTTTTGCGACTTCTCGGACAGCTGCTTTAGTTTTGAATGTGCTATAGGTGGCTAAAAGAGCTGTATGTGCTCTGCCGTAGCGTTTGAATACATAGTCGATGACATCATCCCTTTGATCCCAGGAAAAATCGATATCAAAATCAGGTGGTGATTTGCGATAGGGATTGATAAAACGTTCGAAGTACAGGTCTAAATCTAAAGGATCTACATCGGTGATTCCTAGACAAAAGGCAACGATAGAATTGGCCCCGCTGCCTCTACCTACATGATGATAGCCCATGCTTCGCGCATAGCGGATGATGTCCCAGGTGATTAGAAAGTAGGCAGCAAAGTCTTGTAGGGCTATGGTTTGTAACTCTTTGCGTAGCCGTTTTTCTGCTTGTTTTTGTTTTTGATTGGGGTAACGAGTCAAGCAGCCTTGATGGGCTAACTTGCTTAGTAGTTCCATATCATCTTTTTTACTGGCGGTAAAGCTTTTTTTGTTGTGATCGAGTGTGTGTAATAATTTGGCTGTACAGTTATTTAAAATGGTTTCACTATTACGGATGAGTTCGGGGTATTGCCTGTATGAATGCGCTATAGTTATTTTATCGTGAAAAAGTTCACTGCGTTTAGCGCAATCACTAGGTTTGAGTTTAGTGATTAGTGTATTGAGATCTATAGCTCGGAGTACCTTGTGTTGCTCGTAGCCTGTTTTGTCTAGAAAACTAACGGGGCACCAAGCTACTAGTTTGTGTAGGTGTTTTTCGACAGGAGATCGGTAGATCCGACCTACGAATTCAGGGCGAATACCTAAGAATTCGTGTGCTTTGAATTGACGAATATCTTTGTGGAGGCGTGGGTAGATGATAAAGCAGTGGGGGAGTGTGGGGGCATCGATAGGTAGGTCTTTTTGATATTGGGTGTGTTCAGATAGGAATGTATTCAAGGCTTCGAATCCATCCATGTTTTGAGCGATACCTATGTATCGAAGTTGATTGTTTTGACGAAATTCTATGCCGAGTACAGGTTTGATGTCTGCTTTTTGGCACAATTGGATGAATTCAAATGCACAGGAGGCATTATTGATATCGGTCAGTACTAGTGTCTTCAGGTCGCGTTCGACAGCTGCTTCTACTAATTGAGTAGGAGACAGTGTACCATAGCGTAAGCTGTAGTATGTGTGGTAATTGAGCATGTATAGTTTTCGTAAGCGTTTCTAATGTTATGCTATATCGTCTTCGTCTGTTTTGGGTTTGGGAGGTAAGATGGACGAACCTCGTTGGATAGCATTATTTCCGAATCGCTTGCGTATGTGGTCTAGTTGTTGAAGGAGTTGACTTTCCTTCATATTGTTTTCGAACAAGTTGATTTGTTGATTACCATGGACTAAGTGACTGAATCGTATACCGATTAGGCGTACGAGTTGTCGTCGTTGGTAGAGTTGTTCGAATAGTTTGTATACCTGTTCTAGTAGGAGATTGTCATTGGCGGTGTAGGGGATGGTACATTGTTTGGTATAGGTATTGAAATCTGTATATCTAATTTTAACGGTTACACAGGAGCACAATTTTTGCTTTTGACGTAGCTCGTATGCTAGTTTGAAGCACATCTCTGTGAGTTTATCTCTCAAAAAGCGTATATCAATGGTGTCTGAGCGAAAGGTACGCTCTGTGGAGATGGATTTGCGTTCGTGATAGGGAACAACAAGGGTATCGTCTATTGCATTGGCTTTACGCCAAAGTCCTATACCATTTTTTCCAAATTCTCTTTGAAGTAAATTTTGGGGAACAGCTGCTAGGGTTTCGATCTTACGAACACCCATGAAGCTGAGTTTCTTGTAGGTTGCGGCACCGATAGATGGAATTTTTTTAACAGACATGGGCCAGATGAAGGCTTTTTCTGCTCCATGGCGAATCATTTTTGAGCCATTGGGTTTAGCTTCGGTCGTACTCATTTTAGAGATGAGTTTATTACTAGCTAAACCGAATGAAATGGGGAGGCCGGATTCTCGAATGATTCGTTCTCTCAGTTCGGTGGACCATTTCCAGCAGCCAATGTATTGATCCATACCACTCAGATCTAGGTAGAATTCATCGATGGATGATTTTTCGAATAGGGGGGCTTGTTCTTTTATAATCTCACTGATGAGTTTGGAGTGTTTGGAATAGGATTCCATATCTCCTTTGAGTACAATCGCATCTGGGCATAGGCGCAGGGCCATTTTCATAGGCATGGCAGAGCGGACACCAAAGTGTCGGGCTTCATAACTACATGAAGCTACCACACCTCGCTGGCTACTTCCTCCAATAATAAGAGGCTGCCCCAATAAGGCACTGTTCTTTAATCGCTCAACGGATACAAAGAACGAATCCAGATCTAGATGTAGTACGGCTCGCTCAAACATGGATAACATATTTGATTCAAATTTAAAAAAAATTGTTTTAAATTACAACTCCATTTTTAATTGGTTTTACCCAATGGATTTTTGGGGTAATAAAACATGAATTAACCAGAAACTATATCACTCGAAAGTGGGTGTAATTTAGATCAAAAAATGGAGGATGGAACGAACGTATTTAAGTAAGTGGAGTAGTGGTGGTGACGGTCACTTTTCTACCGGGATAGGACCAACCCGCATGCTCAACAGTGAAGGCTATATGTGCTGTCTTGGCCAATTTGCTCAGCAAGTTGGTGTTAAAGAACAAAACCTACTAGGTAAAACAACACCTGACCATGTTGCTAAACATCTAGATAAGATATATGATGATAATTATTTCTATAAAGGATTTCTATAGCATATTTGAGAATATACCCAATCTTTATAGATATGAAGATTCCAGGTTTACAAAATGATTTTTAAAAACATATATAAAGGCTATATATAGTCAAGGAATTAGCGACTTTTCTCCATGACTGTGAAAATTTCAAATGCAATTTATTCCACTTAGCCTTTTCTCATTAAAAGTTAATGTATTTTCTAGCTTATCTGTTCGCCTATTGGTGGCATTCTTAAAGCAGTATTTCAGTTACATATGAGAAATACTGGACGATCGCCAGATGTAAATAAAAACATGTGTGATTTTTTCTAATGGGGCTGACAGTAAGCTAATCTCTGGCAAGCAGGAATTTATTGACAATTTCCAGTTAAAGAACATTAAAGCCGGTGATTTAATTTGCGATACTTTTCTTAGGTACAAAGGAGTTGCCTCCTTCGACTTACA
>CAJXMP010000244.1 GCA_913056515.1 uncultured Lewinella sp. | reverse complement strand
TCCTTCAAAATCATCATATACCTCTTGTCCAAATAATACACTACTAAGTCCAAAGGAAAAAACTAGAACTACACTTAATCTATACATGGTACATTCATTAGGTTAACTATGCAAAAAACTGATATTTTACAAACAAGGTTCAGTATCGGAAACTATTTATGAATCTTATAAAATTAATGGAGTTGATTTTTAACTACCAAACCCGATCAATTTGAATATGGTCGACGATATCTGAAGCAATTAAGGCGTGATGACCTCTTTTCTTAGCAGCTAAATCTCCCGCTTTACCGTGAAAATACACTCCAATAATAGCAGCATCCAAGGGTGTATACCCTTGTGCCAATAAGGAAGTAATCATGCCAGTTAGCACATCTCCGCTACCTCCGGTGGCCATTCCCTGATTACCTGTAGAATTGAAATATAAAGCTCCAGTGCTATCTGCAATGACAGAATAAGCATCTTTTAAAACGACCACACAATTATGCTCAACCGCAAATGCACTGAGTTTCTGATTACGCTCCTCTGAATTTTTAAAGCTACCTATAAGGCGTTTGAATTCGCCTACATGAGGCGTCAAAATGGTTTGAGCAGGAAGGGCTTTTAACAGCGCTTTTTTCTTACTTAGAATATTTAGGGCATCTGCGTCCAATACCAAGGGCTTATTACTCTCTTTTATTAAAGAGTCCAACAGTATTTGAGTCAACTTTTCTTGCCCAATTCCAGGTCCAATTCCGATGGCATCAAAATCTTCTGTCGGATATAAAGAGGATAACACGGAGGAATCATGGTCTAATAAACTCATAGATTCAGGAACAGCAATTTGCATGATACTATTTCCAAACTTGGGTGTTTGTGTAGTTAATAAACCAACACCACTCCTAAGACATGCACGCGCTGCCAAAATCGCTGCACCCATCTTACCTTCAGAACCTACCATAAGTAAAGCATGCCCATAATGCCCTTTGTGTGATACTCTAGGTCTGTTTTTGACGAGTTGTTTAACCCGTGCATCCAACCAATAATTAGAGGAATCTCGAGATTGCATGAATTTTTCATCCAATCCAATATTAACGACTTCCCAATTTTTAATAAAAGAGCCATGCTCCGGATAGAAAAAGGCCAACTTAGGTCTTTGGAAACTTATAACTAGGTCTGCATGCACGACTAGAGATCCTTTTGCAATCAAATCATCGCCCCCCATACCTGTAGGAATATCAATACTTACAATCCTTTTACCACTAGAATTAATGCTCTCTACTACTTTTTTAAGCAAGCCATCAACTGGCCTACTCAAGCCTGTCCCAAGTAAACTATCAACTATTACATCTGTAAGATCTAAATTTGGAATATCAGCGGGATCTTCCACTATAAGGACATCGTCTAACATGTCATAATTAGACTTACAGTCTGGACTAAGTTCATCTTTAAACTTGACCAATACAGCTCGGGCATAGATACCCTTTTTACGAAGCATACGACACAAAGCAAAGCCATCCCCCCCATTATTACCAACTCCACAAAAAATCAAAACCCTTTGGCGCCACATATTGTGACCCATCAAAGCATCAAAGAAGGCACTAGTAGCCACCTCCATTAATTCCCAAGAACTTATGTTTGACTTATTAATTAGGTGCTGGTCCGCAGACCTAATCTGTGGGACGGTTAATATTTTCTTTAGTCCTGACGGCTTCATTTTGTTAGTAATATCACATATAATATCGCGCTTTTATTAACAATTCCCTACTAAAGGCAAAATATTAATCCATTTAGGTCAAAAATGATTAGCCTTGGTTCAACAGCCAATGTACTCGTTTATAGTCTATAGCATAATGTATAACAATCAAGATGAATATTAAACCGGCTCCTTGTGGTTTATCCAATTGATACCAGGAGAATACAGCCAAGCCAAAGAAAACACATTCTAAAATCAATCGAATCCAGCCCGGTGTCGAAATGACTGTTTGGCCTGAACGACTGGGATCACCCTGAACAGCAAAGACACCCCAACAGATGGCAAAAAACAAGGGAATCCCTATGGCATAAAGATATTTAGTAAAAGTATCAGAAAGACTATAGCCCCATTGGCCTAAGGCGATTAAAGCCCATATTTCTAGGAGGAATCGAAGTAAACTATTGATTGATGGCATGCATTCAAAAATAAATAGGAAAAAAAGGCCCTAGCATAAATGCTAGGGCTATTCTATAAACTTCAACAAGTTAGTATGTAATATTAAACAAACCACCTGAAATGGTGATGGTATCACTATTTACTAAATCAAAAAACTGGAATTCAAAATCACCCTTTAAAATTCGATTACTCTCATCACTCTCCGCAATATTTAAATCCCCGGATAAGAACTCTGAAATACCATAAGTCACCTCAAATAATTTTCCGCCTGCATCCAGATCCCCAGTATCATAATTGCCAGGTTCAAGATTATTTAGGGTAAGCACTAAATTCTCATCGTTCTTTTCAAAAATGAAGACATCATTTCCTGTAATTTCATTCTCTAAATGTGAAAATTCAGTCGTGATAAAAGGGCTTCCATCCCAAGACATTTCAAATCCTATAACATCCGCAAAAGGATCAGTTACGATATCCACTACATCATCTGTTTTACACGAATAGGTTCCTAAAACGATAAGGCATGCTACTAACAAAAAACTTAATTTCTTCATAATTCAACAGTTTGATTTGGGATAAAACGAATTGAATTATACGATTAGTACATGCACTTTAAACCAAGAAGCCCAAAGCCTTTATTATCAAGGTATTAGACCTCAAAAAAAATTAAAAAGAATGGTGCAAACTCCATTGTAATTGATTCTTAGACCAGTTATTCGTGGTCTGCTTCATCACCCCCAACTGAGTCCTAAGGTTATCTTTGATGCTGTAACCTAAAGCGGTATAAAATCGATTTCTGTCAAAAATCTCCACCGTATTTCCAGACCCAATAGATCGCTCGCCGTTGATAAACAACTCATTGTACAAGGCTAAATAAATAGCTCCTTGCTTAAGATTTGGCTGGTTCAGAGGAATATTCATAAAAAGGTTGTAGCGATATCGTGTCCTCATATCTTGTCCTTCAACCCAACGCTGTTCATATCTGAACCTATGGGTCAAGAAAAATCGATCGGCAAAAACTGTTGGAAATAAAGCCTCCTGATACATTCTACTTTCAGAAACTGTACTATTATCATCACCAAATGCTCCAGTGGTAATATTTCCATATCCAAGTGTGAACTTAATATTGGCGTTTTCAGGAGAGTAGGTAATTCCTCCCCTCAGCAATAATTGCTCCAAGTCTCCACCTAAATCCCAGTTCCTGAATTGAGCATCCCCTTGTACACCCCAAGGACCTTCACCCATTTTTCCTGAGAAAAAGTACATATACCAAGCACCTAGCTGGTCCTCATCAAATTGGGCATTTGCTCTTGGGATACCCATTAAACTTATCCAAACCAATACGATTAGAATTCTACTCATTTTTTTCTATTTCTCTTTGGAACAAAAATATTAAAGGAGAGTTGAATGTCCAATCAAAAAGGATATTTAAACACAATCATGTGTTTAATCGGTAGACCATTCTTTTCTATTGCATTTGGATAATGTTCTTTGAAAAAGTCTTTACGAATATGGTCCATTTCAAAGCCACATTTTTGATAAAATGCAATATTCCCTATGGAGGCATCTGCAGTTCCAACCAAAAGATTTTGAATGCCTCGTGCACTAGCATCTTGAATAACTCTACCAACTAAATGTTTCCCAAATCCCAAACCCTGCTGATCAGCAATTACAGCAATATTTATAATTTCCCAAGTATTGGAGTCTATGGGCTCAACACAAGCAGCCCCAAAGCATGTATCGTTGGTATCGAACAAACCTAAATAAAAGCACTTAGATATATATCTATTAACCATCTCTTCGGATTCATCTGCTAATAGCAGCAGATCCATTGGAGGTGGTTCATCCATTATTCTAATCTCATGTTTCATCCTCTAAAAATAACAAATGAATGAACCACTATTTATCATTTGTATTCAAAAATAATCTACTTACTTACGGGATAAGAAGACTTGCCACATTGGGCAAATAAATAGGCTCTTTTCAAATCAATCGGATGTACTTTTAAGAAA
>CAJXMP010000243.1 GCA_913056515.1 uncultured Lewinella sp. | reverse complement strand
TGAACTTAAATTATTAAAATAAGTTACATGACCTAAAGAGTTTTCAATGGTAATTAACTCAGATGACATACCTAGTTCCTCTGCTTTAGCATGCACAGCCTCTGAACCTTGTAGGCTTACTATTGGAATGCCAAAGAAAGGTGTTGCGAATCCTACCCCGTATGGAACTACATTATCCTGATCGTCATGCACAGAAAATATAGGTTCATCGTTCTCATCCATCCAGCTAACATTATATATAGCTCCTGAATAATTCAAAACTCCTTGTACCACAGGAGTAATATCAGTGAATTCATTAGAAGCACCTGGAAGACCTAAATCAGGGTCAATGTGCTGAGACATAAAATCTGGCACGTCATCATTGTCATCCATATAGGCTGTATGAATGGAAGTAATTCCACCAGCAGATACACCACCTATAAATATCATGTCCGGATTAATTCCATACAAATCTTCTGTTTGTGCATCATTAATAAAATAACGCATAGCACCAAAGGCATCTTCAACTGATTGAACTACAACCTCAATAAGTGCCAATGAATCAGGTAGAGGAACAATAGGTCCATCAAATAATCGATAAGACATGGTTGCGGCAACGTACCCACGCGAAGCAAAATCTCTACAAATATCATGCATACTACTTTTGTCACCTGTAACGAATGCACCACCGTGTAATAACAGAACCAATGGTCTGGCATTAACACCTGCTTCATCAGGCTCAAAGATATCTACGAATAATTCTACAGATTGACCGGTTACAGAAATGTTTTCTCCATACTTGACATCAAAGGTTTCGATTAAGTTATCGAAGATAGGCTCAATGTATCTTTGGCCGTCACAATTTGGAGATTGTGCATGTATGGCTGATGTTAGTAAGAAGAATGCAAAAAGGAGAGTATATAAATGCTTCATAATTTTGATGAATTTTATTAGGATGATATTAGTTTATATTCTTTAACCAATTTACTGTTTTTGTATTAAAAATTTCAGGTTGCTCTACATTAACTACATGCCCACAATCTGGAACAATAAATAAGTCAGCAGAAATATGATCCTCTACCAACTTACTAATTGAAGGTAAAAACATATGATCTTCTGAACCCATAACATATAATGTTGGAATTCCAGGATCTTTGAATCGGAACAGAGCCAGTAAAGGATTAATAGTTGAAGCTAAAGTAAACCAACGTTTGAATTCCTTTTGATATAATTTACGTGCTTCATTCACAAATAAATTCCTAGACTCCTTATGCGTTTTTTTAGGCATAATAATGATAGCGAAAAACTTGTAAAGCAGTAGATATGGAACAATGGATTTGAGTACAACCCCAAGTCGCATTAGGATTTGACCTCTAAGATTTAGCTTCATCACTGCTCCACCCATGACCATACTTTGTATTCGATCAGGGTATCTTTCGGCTAGTTCACGAATAATAATGGTGCCTAGAGAAATTCCAACAAAATGACTCTGCTGGATTTTTAAATGATCTAAGACCTCTATCACTTCATCTCCAATGACATCAAAAGTATATTTCTTTAACTGTGTGTAAATGTCCTTTTTGGATTTGCCGTGCCCTCTAAGATCTATTAATAGCACATTAAAAGCTTTTTTATAAGCTCTTAGTTGTTTATACCAAATACTAGAGCTACCACCTGCCCCATGGATGAAAGTCACCCACTCCGTTGTATCCTTATTTTCTAGTATAGAATAATGTAGCATCTATTTTTTTTGAAGACGAAATATAGCCAAATAAATGAAACATTCATTTAGTCAAAAAGTTAAACTTAATGTTTACTGATAATCTTAAGGCTATACAGGAACTAAACTCCAATTTTCAATGTATTGCTTATAATATTATATGCTCCCTCCTTGATTTATATAATTAAATCCTATATTAATTATTACGCATTAGATTATCTAAACAATTTAACCATGAAACAATTATTACTTTGCTGCTTACCGCTTTTTTTCTTTTCATGTAAAGCAACAAAAGATGCACAGTCGCAAGCAGCAGCTTACCAAACCAAGGCAGAGACAGTAGAACAGGAACTGAATTCTGTGAAAGGTCAGTTGGCAACGGTGTATGACAAAAACAAAGCATTAAAAGCTGATGCTGAGGAATTATCCTACACGAATCAAAAATTAGCAGAAGAAAATAAATTGCTAATGGAGCAGCTACAATCTGTTACTACTGAAATGCAGGAATCATCTGACGATTATGGCGTATGGTTCAGAGTTCAGATTGGCGCATTTGGACAATACAAGGTAGATTCAAATGTAGCTACGACGGACGAATTAAGCATTGAAGAACAAGAGCAAATGCAAAAGTTTTCTCTTGGTAGATTTAGAGCTTATTCGGACGCAAAGGATTTACAAAAACACCTCATGTCAATAGGTATTATTGACGCTTGGGTGGTATCCTATAAAGATGGTGTTCGAGTACCCGTAGAATCGGTGATCAACACAATGAATTAAAGAAAGAGGCTTCGGCCTCTTTTTTTATGATATTACCTAGCGAACTCTTCGATTAGTGCGCTTAACATATCTTGACCTAATTTCATTTGCTCCTTATCAATAAATTCATTCGCTCGGTGTGCCTGGGCAATAGAACCTGGCCCGCAAATAATTGCATGATATCCATTCCGAGCAAATTGACCAGCCTCGGCAGCATAAGAAACAGCATCTAGAGGTGCATCATTCCCAATTTTTCGCATCAAGGAAACTATAGGAGAATCATCAGGTGTATCTAGTGCTGGCACTATAGGATGAATTTTGGTTGTCTCAATTTTAAAAGCTGGAAAAATCGAACGAAGTTCATCCTCGCGAGTTCTACAGAATGCATCAAACTCATCTAATATAGCTTGCATATCATCCGCCGGAATTGTTCTAACATCCCATCTGAATTCACAGGAATCAGCAATCACGTTGGGAGCAATCCCAGCATGTATTTGTCCAACATGAATAGAGGATTGTGGCGGAACAAATCTATCATCCCTGCTCTTACTCACTAAATCCAACATTTTCTGTTCCAACCAATTGATTAAGCGCATAGATTCATGAATGGCACTTACCTCTTCTAGAATTCTGCTACTATGTCCTTCTGATCCTTTGACCACGGTCTTTAAAAAACAAATACCCTTTTGCCCTACAGTTGGTCTTAGCATAGACGGCTCTCCTATCAATGCGTAAGGTATATCCTCTGGATAATGGTCCTTAATAGCCATAGCTATGGCATCTCCAGACCTACAACCAATTTCTTCATCATAAGAAAACGCTAAATAAAAGGGTTTTTTCAATTGAGCGGCTTGCATTTGAGGAACAAGTGCTAGGCAACAAGCAATAAATCCTTTCATATCACAAGAGCCTCTAGCATAAAGTTTATCAGCTGTTTCGATTAACTCAAAAGGATTAGTTACCCAATCTTGCCCCTCTACAGGTACCACATCCAGATGGCCAGATAACACCATACCTCCATCCGCTGCAGGACCTACTCTAGCATATATGAAGGCTTTTGTTTTTTCCTCATTAAATCCTTGATGTACCTCTACTCCTAATTGCTCTAAGTAGGATTTAATCCAATTAGCCAACGGCAAATTAGGCTCACCACCAAATACATCAAAGGAAACTAGTTTGCGGAGAATATCGATTGCTGTCATATAATTAGGCGTAGTTAATAAAGGATGCTATGATTAAAAATAGAAAACTTATACCCAGAAGTACCAAAGTGAGCGGAAAAATGAATTTCAACCATCGATCAAAAGGTACCCTACAAATACTCAACATGGCTACAAGTCCTCCTAATGTTGGATTACACAAGTTAGACACCCCATCTCCAATCTGAAAAGCTAAAATGGTAATCTGATTACTTACTCCTACTAATTCGCCTAATGGCAACATAATTGGTAGAGTGGCTAATGCTTGTCCACTTCCAGATGGTATAAGATAATTAATACCAGTTTGAGCAATTGCCATAATGATTGACGACATACTGGAAGGGACTTGTTTTAAGCCTTCTGATGCATAATAGCATAAGGAATCAATAATGGATGCATCCTCCAATAATATAGTAATAGATGCCGCGAATCCAACCATGAAAGCTCCACCCGAGGTTAATTTAATCCCTTCTAAAGCCGCTTG
>CAJXMP010000242.1 GCA_913056515.1 uncultured Lewinella sp. | reverse complement strand
TTGCGATATCTTTCCGTCTTTTTTATGTTTCACCCCTCTTGCGGAGCGAGTGCAAAGATAGATTTTTTTAGCCCACTTTTCAAAGCTTTATTCGAAACTTTTTTGCAGTTTTTTATAAGCTCCTTTCCTCCTCTTTTCTACCTATCTCTTTTCGCTTCTCTCTCGAAGCGGTTGCAAAAGTATGTCTTTAGTTTTTTAAATGCAAATAAAAATTTCACTTTTTTCTAAAAACATATTCAAGCTTTACACTTGATCTGTGCCTCTCTTCCGAAGCGCCTGCAAATGTAGTTAAAGCAACATGAATTAACCAAACCTTTTTTGCAGTTTTTTTATTCAAAAAACATCCATTTCAGATAAGTACTTCACTATCAATATTCAAGCAATAAAATTAATTTTTGACATCCAAAAACAAAGGGCTGTACCCTATGGATACAGCCCTATTTTTTATCTAAAGATAAGCTGGACTATTACTCTTCAGTTTTCTCCTCTGCCTTTTCATCAGCTTGGTCCTCTGCTTTAGGCTCAGCCTTCTTAGTAGACTTTTTAGTAGTAGTCTTCTTAGCAGTCTTCTTCTCAGCCTTTGCCTCTGCCTTATCTTCATTTCCACTAATCTGATCCTTCAATTGATCGAAGATCTCTAGATCACCTAGTGTAGACTTTTCAATATTTGAATTGGTCTTCTTAATCGCTTTTGATGTTTCAGCGCGCTCAGCTCTACGCTCAGCTTTTACTTGCTCATCAGCCTCTCTAGAAATATCTTCTAGATAACGCAAGTGGGAAACCATAATACGCTTATCATCACGATTAAACTCAATTACTTTTACAGTCAATTCTTCATCAACTTCTGCTAGCACGCCGTCTTCTTTCTTGATGTGCTTGATTGGAGAAAATGCCTCCAAACCATATTGAAGCTGAACGATAGCACCTCTGTCATCTTTTCTAATTACAGTTCCAGAGTGGTAAGAACCGATTGGGAATACATTTTCGAAAGTATCCCATGGATTCTCCTCAATCTGCTTGTGTCCTAATGACAACTTACGGCTTTCGCTATCAATCTCAAGAATTACAACCTCTATCTCATCTCCTACTTTTGTAAACTCAGAAGGGTGAGAGTAACGCTTCGTCCAAGATAGATCAGAGATGTGTATCATACCACCAATACCTTCTTCTAGCTCAACGAATACACCATAAGGCGTCAAATTCTTAACAATTGACTTGTGTCGGCTATCAATTGGATATTTCTCAGTAATCTCACTCCAAGGATCTTTGCTAAGCTGCTTGATAGATAATGACATCTTACGCTCTTCTCTATCAATAGTAACAACTTTTGCTTCTAACTCTTGATCCAACTTGAAGAATTCACGAGCATTGATTGGTTGATTGCTCCAAGTTACCTCAGATACGTGAATCAAACCTTCAACACCTGGCTGAATTTCAAGGAATGCACCATAGTCTTCGATATTCACGATGCGACCTTTAACTGTAGATCCTTCCTGAACATCTTCAGCAAGTACCTCCCATGGATGTGGCTGAAGTTGCTTAAGACCAAGTGAAATACGCTTCTTATTCTCGTCAAAGTCAAGAACAACAACGTTAATCTTCTGATTAAGCTCAAGCACTTTTCTTGGATCATCGATACGGCCCCAAGAAATATCAGTAATATATAATAGACCATCAACACCACCCAAATCAAGGAATGCACCGAAGTCTGTAATATTCTTAACGATACCCTCAAGTACTTGTCCTTTTTCAAGACCAGCAATGATTTGCTCACGCTGTACTGCAAGATCGCTTTCGATAAGTGCTTTGTGTGATACAACTGCATTCTTGATCTGCTCGTTGATCTTAACCACTTTGAATTCCATTGTTTTACCAACGTACTGATCGTAATCGATGATTGGCTTAATGTCAATTTGAGATCCTGGAAGGAATGTTTCCAAACCACCACAATCTACAATCAAACCACCCTTTGTTTTCGATACAACTGTACCTTTGATAACTGTACCATTTGCAAAAGAGTCTTTGATATCCTCCCATGCGCGCAACAATTTTGCTTTACGACGAGATAATACTAATTGACCTCTTTCATCCTCTAGAGTTTCTACATAAATCTCAATTTGGTCACCCTCTTTAAGATCTGGAGTATCTCTAAATTCAGATCTAGATACAAGACCATCAGATTTAGACCCAATGTCTAAAACGATATCTGCATCTGTTACGTAAGTAACTTTAGCTGTCACTAATGCATTTTCTTCAACTGCATTTAATGTAGCTTCGTAATCTTTTAGGTAATCTTTGATTTCTTTTTCAGTGTAAGAAAGCTTTTGCTTTGCTCCACCCTGCCAATCGAAATCATCGTGAGCTCCTTTGTCTTCCACTACAGGCTCTTCAACCTCTGCTTCAACTGTTGTCTCTTCTTGAACCTGCTCCTCGGCTTGAGGAGTCTCTTGCTCCTCGGCTTGAGGAGTCACTTGCTCCTCTTGAGGAGTTTCTTGAGTTTCTTTATTTTCTTCCATAAGAAATAAAGAGATTTTTGCGATAGTCTTTACACCTATCTGGTTAATAAAAAAATTAGCGGCACAAAGGTACTTATATTTTTTTGATTTGCAAACACAAATTAAAAGAGCTTCAGTAGTTTAACTGAAGCTCTTTTTTTAGATCCTATTATTCTTCGACAATTTCTATCAAGGTCTCCCGACTCATACAAGTAAAAATACCAATTGGATCACCTGGACCTTCAATATTAGATATAAATTGCCCAGGCTGGCCAAATGGATTACCATTGATAAAGGCTGCCCCTGCTGCACTCTGGAAGAAATCGTAGTATTCTTTATTAATATGAATCATAGTATTGATTATTGTATCCCCTACTTCAAAACTATAATCTGATCCAAATAAGAAAATCTCCGTATCAACTAAATCATCCGAGGTAACAAAGTCTATCTCTAAACTATCCAAACTTCCTTTATGTAAAATCCGCCTTATATAATTAGGCTCTGGACTTGGATCGGTTCCATAAATCAATGTGCGAGCGAATTCTGGTTGCAAAGGATTGAATTGAATAAAAGAACTATCTATAGGAATAGGTTCTACCATAGAGGTAGAGGAAGTCAGTACACTACCATCAGCTAAAGTAATCTCTAGTTCAAAAACAGTCCCAGGTTCAACATCTACCACTTCACTATTGAAATAATTATTCAATTGTAAGGTAAAAGGATTAACCACTAAGCCTTCCTCTAATTCATAGGTATTACCATTGTAACTGATAGAAACTGTTGCACCTTCTAATAAAATATTGCCAAGATACTCTAAAGGATCCTGAGGTATAACATCAAAGTAAGGCACACTTTCAGATAATAAAACACGTAGTTCTTGACCATTTTCTATATAACATTCAACAACTACCTGTGGGGTATACTCTGGTAATTCTATTTCTATCTCTTGGTCGAGGTTGCAGCTCACTAAGGCTAAAACACTCAAAGACCATATTATATATTGCTTGATATTCTTCATTATTAAAATTTAAAGTTCCATGAAATAGATGGAAGTATTGGGAATAAAGACACTTGAGTCGCCTTGATTCTTTCAGGAATCTCTATGATCTCTCCACCAGTAGTGGTAGCTTCTGCGAACTCCGGCTCTAAGAGTAAAAAGAAGGCATTTCTCCTATCATAAGCATTAATAACATTAATACTCAAATCACTTTCTCCCCACTTAGGGAAAAATTTGATTATCATACCTAAATCTAACCTATGGAATGCTGCCAAACGATAGTTATTTCGTTCTCTATATACAGGCAACACCACCTGAGTTGTTCCGCCTGGAATATCCTGGAAAGTCAATCTACCTGTCGGCAACCAAGTCAAATCACCTGATCCATAAACCCAAGAAGCAGAGAAACTAAATCTTTTATTCAGTTCGTACATTCCTACCACCGAGATATCATGACGACGGTCATATCTAGGAGAGAAATAATTCAAGCCTTCACCAAAAAATCCATTGGGATCCAAAGGAACAAAATCGCCACGCTTAGTCCATGCTAGCGTATACCCAATCCAACCAGTCAATTTACCCTCACGCTTCTCTAAACTCAACTCTGTACCATAACTATATCCTTTACCTACAGCGAATTCGTGCCGTAAGTTAGGCTTAGCAAATGGTTCGGCCCAGTCCACAAAATCACCTT
>CAJXMP010000241.1 GCA_913056515.1 uncultured Lewinella sp. | reverse complement strand
TGCCTAGACTTTAAAATTTTGGGGACTCAAATTCCAACCTTGGATTGTTTTTACCTATTTTGACTTGTCTTTGTTTGGGAATCAAGCTTAAGTCATGAAATTAGAAGTATGTGTAGATAATAAGCAGGATTTGTTAGCTGCTGTTCAAGCTGGAGCGGATCAAATCGAGTTATGTGCTGCTTTGGATCAGGATGGACTGACACCTGATAATGACTTATTACGTTTTGCATTTGAACAAGTTCGAGTGCCCTTGAAGCCCATGCTAAGACATCGAGCTGGAGATTTTGTATATACCCAGGAAGAGCAAAAAATACTATTGGCTCAATTGGGTCATCTTATGAGATTCCCTTTCAAATCAGTGGTGTTTGGGGCCTTAACGCCTGCTGGTGAGATTGATAGAGCTTGTTTAGAATTAATATTGGAAAAATTGGATGGTCGTTACCTTTGTTTTCACAAGGCTATTGATTATACTTCTGATATTATGACGGCTTGCGAAACACTTAAATCATACGAACAAGTGCGTGAAATATTATCATCTGGGGGCTGCAGTACAGCTATAGAGGGGAAAGAGATATTGAAGGGAATGCAACAAATATTGAGACCAGATCAAGCCTTGATTGCTGCCGGTAAAGTAAGACCAGAAAATTTAAATGATCTACATCAATATTTAGGGTTGGATTTTTATCATGGACGTAAAATTATAGATTTCTAATGAGTACATTAATGCCATTTCATTTAGCAGTTCCAGTGCATGATTTAGCGAAAGCTAGAGCCTTTTATAGTGGAATTATGGGTTTTGAAGAAGGACGGTCGTCCGACCACTGGATTGATTATAATTTTTATGGGCATCAATTTGTAGTACACTTGGATGCTGATAAAAAAGGATTTGATGAATTACCTTCTAATGCGGTAGATGGTCACGATGTCCCTATTCCTCATTTTGGTGTTGTCCTGAGTAAATCAGATTGGACTGCATTAGCAACCAAAATGAAAGCGGCCAATGTTCGATTTATTATAGAACCATATATTCGTTTCGAAGGTCAACCTGGAGAGCAAGCCACCATGTTCTTCTTGGATCCTAGTGGTAATGCTTTAGAATTTAAATCCTTTGAAAATTTAGATATGCTATTCGCTAAATAGATGAATATTCCATTATTAATTGCTCAATCAAAATATCACTTTTGGCCTAGGGATAGGAGTTATATGCGTCAAGTTCTGAAAAGGTATTCTACCTACTACAGGAACTTAGATGAACCTGCCAAACGAGTTTTTGAATATCGAGTAGAGATATTTTTAAATGCTATAGAATTTAAAACTTTAGGGGCTATTCGATTGAAGTCAGAGATTGAATTTTTAATAGCCTCGGGTTTTGTTCAAATCACCTTTGGACGCAATCTCTATATATTAAGCCATTTTAAGCGGATTATTATTACACCCAAAGAATATGGATATACTGGGTTCAAAGAAAAGTTACTTGGACATGTAGATTATTCTAGAAGATTAATTACGCTGAGTTGGGCGAATACGAAGCATGGATTCCTTATTGAAGATGATGCACATAATGTAGTATTACATGAAATGGCTCATGCGCTTGAGTTTGAATTCAGAAAACGTATAAAACTGGTCAAACACTTGGATAGACGGAGTCTTCCTTTAGCCATATTGATTTCGAGTATAGTTGAAAAGAGTTACTATTTCTTGGATAATGAAGTGTATCAGAAATGGCTCAAATTGGGGGTGACTCAGTTGAAGGATATTCGAAATGGGAAGCAGGCGTTTTTGAAGTCATACGCTGCAAAGAACATCCATGAATATTTTGCTTGCTCTATTGAGGCATTTTTCGAACAATCGGAGCAAATGAAAGTAGAAATGCCTGAATTATTTGATACATTAGTCTTGTTATTGGGTCAGGATCCGACCGTAAAAAAGGACCCTAGGATTAAAACTTAAATTATGTTTGATTTTAAAGCCATTCTTTCCGTTTCCTTAATTCTGTTCTCTGTGATAGATATCGTTGGAAATATTCCTGTGGTTATCGCATTAAAGAAACAAGGTAAGCAGATTGAGTCAGGTAAGGCTACTTTTGCCTCTGGCGTGTTAATGCTTGCTTTTTTGTTTGGTGGTGAAAAAATATTGGGTCTATTTGGCGTAGACGTAAAGTCATTTGCAGTGGCGGGTGCCATAGTGATGTTCATCATAGGTTTGGAAATGATCCTTAATCGGGAGATCTTTAGAAATACAGAAGATAATGCCAAGTCTACCTCCATTTTTCCTTTGGCTTTTCCATTGATTGCAGGTGCAGGTACCTTAACCACTATTATATCTTTAGAAGGTGCAGGTTATGCTAAGTTAGATATTGGCATTGGTATTTTATTGAATCTTCTGGTTGTGTTTTTAGTCCTCAGATTCTCTTCTGTTATTCAGCAAAAAATTGGAAACCAGGGAGCAAAGATCTTAGAAAAAGTATTTGGTATTATATTATTAGCCATTGCCATTAAGATTTTTACCAATAATTCCATTTTGTATGAATTGTTGGAGGCGCTTCGAGCAAATGCGCAATAGATTTAAGCTTTTTTTAGGATAGTATTTATACCAAAGTGAATCTCAGTGTGGTTTGATTCATGTGGAGCTATTGATTAACTCATACTGAAAGTATAGTATTGGTGCAAAAAATTGGATGGAAAACGGCGACTGCTTTGGTAATAGCCAATATGATTGGCGCAGGTGTGTTCACCAGCTTAGGTGTTCAATTAGAATATGTGCATTCACCTGTTTTAATACTGTTGTTATGGGCGTTAGGTGGTTTAATGGCTTTGACTGGCGCTTGGAGTTATGCTGCTTTGGGGACCATCTTTAAACGGTCTGGAGGTGAATACCATTTTTTATCTCAATTATTTCATCCAATCCTGGGTTATCTGTCTGGTTGGGTATCTATTACAGTAGGTTTTTCGGCATCAATAGCTTTGGCTGCTATGTCCGTAGTGGAGTATTTAGGGCCAATTGGTTCAAGCTATGGGAATTGGCTTGCTGCAGGAATAGTGTTACTTTTTGCCGTTGTCCATAGTTTTTCAATTAAGAACAGTAGCTTGTTCCAGCAAGGTATCACTTGGTTAAAAGTACTAGCGATCATTTGCTTTATAGTTTGCGGATTTTGGTGTACTAATCAAGATTTGCAATGGCAAAATCTTAGGGTCACGGATATGGATGGATCTGGTTCTTTGGGTGTCGCTTTTGCTTTTGTTTGTTTTGCCTATTCTGGATGGAATGCTGCTGCATATATTTCCGATGAAATTAAAGATTTGAGGACCAACCTTCCTAAAGCCTTGTTGATAGGAACCATCGTCGTATGTTTTTTATACCTCTTGCTTCATTTGGTGTTCTTTTTGACTACTGATTTGGCTGCTTTAAACGGTCAAATTGATGTTGGAAAGATTGTGGCAAATAACATATGGGGCCCAAACGGTGCCTCTTGGATGAGTTTTATTATTATAATCATATTACTGAGTAGCTTAAGTGGAATGCTTTGGGTAGGATCAAGGGTGACTCAAGTTATTGGAGAAGACTATCGGATTTGGAGCCGATATGCCAAATTGAATAGTAAGCAAGTACCTGTTCGTGCTATTTGGTTACAGGCATTAATTAGCATAGGTTTTATCTTCTCTGGTAGTTTTGAGCAAGTATTGATTTATAGTAGTTTCATCATACAACTCTTCAGTTTATTAGCAGTAATAGGCCTAGTCCGATATAGGTGGCGGGCTCAGAAGAACTCTGATACCTTTAGAAGCCCTTATTTCCCTATTCCTCAATTTATCTTTATCCTGATCAATCTTTGGGTGTTGATGTATTTATTAGTCGATAAACCTAGAGAGTCTAGTCTTGGCCTGATTAGTGTGGTCTTGGCCTTATTGACCTATTATATCAATCAACGCCTATTTAAACCAAGTAATCAAAAGACTTAGACAAATTATATTAAGTGAATTGGCTGAAATTCCCTACTTTTATTGGAGATCAAAACTTGTTAAAAATAATTTTAGAATGAAGCCAATTAAACTATTTTCAATCCTTCTAGCCGTATTAGGTTGGAATCTTTCTGTATATGCTCAATGCGATACTACCGTTATTGATCAAAGCCAATGTACAATTGAATTTGCTGATATGGAACCCAATAGTGGGCAATTAGCTGTCAATGTA
>CAJXMP010000240.1 GCA_913056515.1 uncultured Lewinella sp. | reverse complement strand
TAATAATGCTGTATTAAATACGGATATGAAATAACGAGTCGAAAAAACAGACTCATTAAGCTGGACATGTTAGGGCTAGACTTTTTCAACCCTCAAATTGAGCCTGCGTTTTTTGATGCTGTCATTTCGACAAATGGATATCTGAGATCAAGTTTTACCAAACAATTTTTCACTGGTTTCCTTTTTAGAGATTTTTCTTTCCAAAATAAACGGGTCACAGCTAAATATGGTGAATCTGCTTCTTTTGGATTTGGAATTGAATTATCGGGTCTAGAAATTCTTGGTGCCAATTCCTTATACAACCGATTCTTCAATGATGGACCGGATGTAGAATGGAAAATACCAACTGCAGAATCAGAGGATTCCTTTATAGAGTTCTCTCAATATTTAAAAAGTTATTTATCCTATACCTATACTAAGAAATACACGAATAAAACCAGTTTTGCATTTAGATTTATCAGTGGAATTGCTAAACCTGTTGGTTATTCCAGCTCTATTCCTTTTGTGAAACAATTTTATGTGGGTGGACCAGAAAGTATGCGCGGTTGGCTAGTGAGAAGTATTGGACCTGGAGGAGAAAACACTGGAGGTGGACCCAACAATTTTGTTCAATCCGGCGATATACATCTAGAAGTCAATGCAGAATGGAGACTCCCTTTATTTGCTTTTGCAGGAATCAATTATGAAAGCGCCATATTTGTTGACATGGGTAATGTATGGGTGCTATATCCTGATTCAGAAAGACCTACCGCACAGTTGAATGTAGAAAACTTTAAAAAACATAATGCCGTAAACACCGGTATTGGACTTCGAGTAGATTTTACTTATTTCATCCTTAGGTTAGATGGAGGTATCATTCTTAGAACGCCATATAATAATAATCCTAGTGGAGCTGAAAAGTATTGGGTGAGACCTTTCTCAAAGGCGGTAGGCAATAAAAACATGAACTTCAACTTAGCATTGGGTTATCCTTTCTAATTACTTTTTCTTTTTCTTATCAAATTCGTGAAACATAGTCTTCCTGCCATATTTACTGCAAATAGGACATTCGTATGGATTGTGGCCTCTAGCAGGACAAAAAGCCCTGCCAAAAAAAATAATTTGCAGGTGCAATTTATTCCAAGTATCCCTGGGAAAAATACGCTTTAAGTCTTTTTCAGTTTGATCAACGTTTTTTCCATTACTCAACTTCCACCTGTAAGCCAAACGGTGTATATGTGTATCGACGGGAAAAGCTGGCACTCCAAAAGCCTGCGACATGACAACGCTAGCTGTCTTATGTCCTACCCCAGGTAATTCCTCTAAAAGAGCCATGTCTTGTGGCACTTCGCCATCATATTTATCAATCAATATGTGAGATAAATCGTAAATCGCCTTTGATTTCCTTGGAGATAATCCACATGGCCGTATAATTGATTTGATAAAATCAACATCCAATTTTGCCATATCGAAAGGATTATCTGCTTGCTCAAACAAATCCGGTGTAACTTGATTTACTCGTTCGTCCGTGCACTGTGCAGATAATAGTACTGCTATTAGTAAGGTATAGGGATCTTTATGATCTAGTGGCACCGGTGTTTCTGGAAACAAACGGTCTAAAGTCTCCTGAATATCTATTGCTATTTCAGATTTAGTCATTACTTTATCAACTGATTAATTAGTATTATTTACAGAGGCTCTTACCCGATTAATAAATGCCTGAACCGTACCCTCATTACCCCATTGTAACTCTAATATTTTATCTTTCTCTACCTCAAAAAGTAGATCCTTCTCTTTATAATCTAAAAAGACCTCTGCAAAATCGCTATTGTTCGAAAAGACATTTAAAATACCGCCTTTATATCCAAAGAAATAATAGCTACCTGAAGGAGAACGCAAATAAAGATAAAGTCTATCATCCTTTTCTTGCATAGGCATTTTGGTCTCCATGAAACAGGTAACTTTCTTATTAAATGGTTTGCCGTTCAAGCTTGAAATACCAACCTTCTCATCCATTGTGATAAACGATTGGTATGCTTGCTCCCATTTCATATTTAGCTTATTGAATAAAAAGCTATACTGATTATATTTTTCTGGAATTAGGAAAGTGTTTAATGAAATGTCACCTATAGCTTGATTGATTTCCTCATTGTCAGGGAATAATTCTGACACTGCTTTCTGATAAAAACGAACATCATTTGCATACACTACACCTGGAGCATCTAATGCATAATTCAAAAAGTCATTCATCATCACTCTTTCCAACTCCTCAGGAATAACAATATCTACTCCTAACATGAATTCCCCTTGTATTGGAGCCATAGCCTTAGGACCTGTGGAAGCTGTATCTAATTCCAGTTGAATAGTAGTTTCCAATCGACCAGCAGCATCTACAGCCATAAATTCTAAATCTTCACAGAAATTAAATTTCCCTTCTGCTTTTACTTTCCCCGTCTTATTCTCAAACACAATCAAATTACCTCTATTTGTAGAAGGCTTCATGACTTTAAGAGAATCACCAAACCTAAAATGATCCAAACGTTCATCGTAATTTAAAAGTCCGGTCGCTTCTATAAGCATGCGATCTTTTCTAAAGTAAAGTGGCGCCATTATCCTAGGATAAATTTCTGCATTTTCTCTACTTACAAAAATTCCGTTACGAACAATCTCTCCTTCATAGTTTTGAGGTCGATCGAATTGAATAGACAAATCACTTCTATCCCCTTCAAAATTGACAAAGAACCAATGTTTTGCTTGAAGATTTGCATCTAATCTAGCAAAGCCTTTGAAGAAAAGTTCTTTTTGATTGGATTGTAGATTAATCTCACCAGAATACTCAATCTTATCATCGATATAAAATTCTGATCCCTGTTCAATCGTCCCCTTTGCTCTAGTCACTACTCCCCTTTGCTCATAACTTCCTTTACCGAGTCCACGTAAACCAGTAATATCCTGGAATTCTATTTCTTGTTTATGAGGACCAACATTATATTCATAAAATCCGGAGGCACTATAGCTATTCCTCCCTTTGATTTTCACCTTAGCATTATTGATAACATGAAATTTAGAAAGAGTGTCAGCTATGATCTTTGCATTAAAAAGCGTATCAATATCTGCTCCTGGTCTTATATTTATAATACTATCGGATGTATAAATAAATGCGTCTGCAGATTTCACAAAAGGCACACCAGTGACACTAAAAACAGTGGTTTCCAAATTAAGTGTAGCTTCATCACCATCGAACATTAAACTATCCTGTTTTTCATGAATCGACAAGAATTTTCCTACCTCATTGGACTCTGGTTTAAAAATGATCTCTTTATCATCAATATCCCATTCGAACTGCATTAGATTCGTTGAGAATTTATTGCGAGGAAGTTTGGTATAATTATCCTTTATGTTTGAATAGAATTTACCATAACTATCTTCAAAATCAACATCAATACGCATATTGCTTGTTTCCAAGGCGGCTATATCTGTATCAATAGAATTAATGACAACGATTGAAGTATCTGATGCGATAGACGTCTGTTTAAAGGAAAATAAATCAGATTCAAAGGTACCCTGTGGCCAATAGAATTTACCGTTTCCGCGCATCCCGTCAGGAGTCAAGATTATTGTTCCATAAAGTTTATGCGCATTATAGGTATAAATCTCAAAAGGGTCTTCCTCATCAGTACTTCGAACATACATACTGTCCTGATAAGGCCTCCAGTCAATGGTTACATTATTACCGGTCGCTTTAGGTACCTCAATCCCATTGGTGATTCCTTGTTCCAATAGAAAATCATCCGCTGATGCCGTTAGCTGCTTAGGCATAAAGACTAAATCTTCAGATTGAATAGTAGCTTTCAGATAAGTAAGCTCTCCTTCCCCAAGAAAACCTTGATTCGACAAACTCATTTGTCCTCTGTAGTTTCCTGCTCCTTGGTATATTGGATAACCCTCTATTGGTGTTACTGACACAAATCCCAATGAAGTATCGGGTTGAATGGAAATTTCTTCTTTAAAAGGTGGAAATATTTCACTTGAAACAAGTTGAGCATCAAATTTTACAACATCTCGATCCAAGCTCAGCAAACTATTTAATGTAAATGGTTCTAATTCTACATAGAAAGAATCACGTGTGTAGACGCCATCAAATATATCTTTGTAGTCGTAATAGATATAAGATGGCCCTTTTGATTGTAATGCAGGGAAAAGCGGAATATCGTCCTTACCAGACTTATTTTT
>CAJXMP010000239.1 GCA_913056515.1 uncultured Lewinella sp. | reverse complement strand
CTTTATGCAATTGCCTGCACACACGATGGGGGCACCTTTATGGATGGCATTTTATTCAAAATGGCTGATAACGCATATTGGTACGTTCAACCGGATGGACATTTTCTGCCCTGGGTAATGGCCTTGAGTGAAGGTTACGAAGTTCATATTTCAGATCCAAAAGGTGGTGTTTTGCAAATTCAAGGGCCCAAGTCTCTAGAAGTCATGTCAGCTCTATCAGACGGCGCGATTAATGATGACCTGAAGTATTTTCAATCTGGATACTACAACTTAAGAGGTCAGCGTCTTTATGTTTCGCGCACCGGTTGGACAGGCGAGTTGGGTTATGAAATTTATACCGTTAATGTTGATACCTCGATCGATAAGCGAACCGATCATCATAAGATATTCAACGATATTATCGACGCTGGCAAAGAGTTCGGATTAATCTATGGCAGTATGGCATCAATGGAAATTCGCAGGTTAGAAGCTGGGATATTGGATAATATTACGGACTTTGATCATACAATGTCTCCTTTTGCTGCAGGGTTAGGTTCATTTATACATGTTGAAAAAGAAGGGTATGTTGGTCGCGAAGCACTACAAAGCGCAGATAAACGAGTGCGACTGTTGGGGGTAACTTGCGCAGAAGGAACACCAGGGTACGGAGCTATTGTTTCAAACAACTCTGGTTCTGTTGGGCATATCACTGCAGCGACTTGGTCCCCAACTCTAAATTGTGGGATTGGCTATGTAAGATTTGATGAGCCTGGAGATTGGATCGGTAAAACGGTATCTTTGATTGGAGAGAATGAGAAAACTCTCGAATGCACTGTGGTACCTTTGCCTTTTTATGATACAGAAAAGAAAATCCCCCGTGGCCTAGATAAAACCATACCTTGAAAAAACTAAATTACGGTCACTCTGTCCAACGTGAGCACGATGCAAAAATACTAAGTCTGGCGATAGTAATCATGGGTCTTTTTGGGGCTTGATGATTTGCGGGATTGGAGTGAATAGAATGAAAACAAATAATTGTGAGGGTGTTAATATGGTAGCCATTATCCAACAAATCCAGCAGGCGACCGAGGGCTGGTCAATTGAAGTGACCCCAGCAGGCGCATCTAAAATCGATAGTTTTACAAACATTCTTGCCCCTGGAACAACAGTCAATGTTACCTTTCTGCCAGGCTCTGACCCGCTAGAGACGGTGGCGGTCACAAAGCGCCTTCACAATGAGGGTATGAAAGCTGTACCACATCTGGCAGCACGTTCGTTACGCGATACTGATCAGCTTGATATGTTGCTTGCAGCTTATCGCGCTGAGGCAGGTGTTGATGAGGTGCTGGTAATTGGGGGTGGTGTCGATAGACCGGTTGGTGCTTTTGATAATTCGATGCAGATCCTAGAAACTGGTCTTTTACAGAAATATGGTATCATGACTGCGGGTGTAGCTGGTCATCCAGAGGGTAGTCCGGATATCAGCGAGACAGAAATAGCCGATGCGCTTGGTGCAAAAAATACCTTTGCCAAGAGCGAAGGGATGGCACTCTATATCGAAACTCAATTTTGTTTTGAGGCATCAATTGTTTTAGAGTGGGAAAAGCAGATTCGTACTAATGGAAATGAATTACCAATTCGCATTGGTATTCCAGGACCAGCCACCATAAAGTCGCTATTCCGCTTTGCGCAGATCTCTGGCATTGGGCCATCAATGCGTTTTATCTCTAAACAGGCGCGCAATGTGACTAAACTGATGACGGTAATACCTCCACATCTATTGGTATCTGATATGTGACTGGGCATGGCAAGCGATCCTGATTGCCTGATTGAAAATTTTCATTTCTACCCATTTGGAGGATTTGCCAAGACTGCTGCCTATGCAAATGCAGTTGCGGCAGGTGACATCAAGCTTCTATCAAAAGGCGGGTTTGATGTTATTAACTCGCTGACCTAAGGGGATGGAAATGGTTGCGTTTGATTATTTGTCCATGCTTTCCAAGCACGATATGGCTTAGCCTCAAGGAGCTAATTATTAATATTATTCAAGATTAGCGCCTAGAGCTTCTACTACCATATATTGAAAATGATGTACTGCATGTTCAGACAGTTCGGTTAATCCTTTATCAACAATAAATCTTCCTTGATTGTAGGCCTTAGAATTTAAGCCTTGTTGCACACTTTCACAAAGACCAATATCTTCTGGTTGTAAAACATCTTTTTGGTAGTCAGCTGCTTCTTTTAGCTGAGGGGATAATTTGCCTCCAGGTGTAAACCAATCTTGATACTCGATTGTTCTAGTTGGTGAAGAGGGGTTCATTTGCAAAACTGATAAGTTGGCTTCTCCTGGATAGATCCAAATCGTAAAATTAGGCCAAACAAAAAAGCCAGCATATCCAAAATCCACATCCCCTGGCTCAAAGCTATATGCCTTGCTATTAGTTTTTAATGGAGCAGCAGCACATTGAGATGAATATCTTTTATGAGTTATGGTACGGTATGAATTCATATCAACTAAATCAACGAAGTCTTTATGAGCAGGTGAGCAATGATAACACTCTAAAAAGTTATCAACTAGCACCTTCCAATTAGAAGCTACATCAAAGGTATCCCTTTGAGCATACTCTAAAGAGTCAACAGAAGGCATGTATTGTCTAATCTCTTCTTCTAATCCTTTAAATTGTTCAGCAAATGGTTTTGCATTTAAATCTAAATTCACCATTAACATTCCGCAAAATACTTCAAGTTTTACTTCTTTGAGTGAAAATTCATCCTTGTTAAAGCCAGCAACATTTTCTGAGTTTCTTGCGTTTACGAGTTTTCCAGAAAAATCAAACGCCCATGCATGATAAGGACAAGTGATAACGCTTTTTCTACCAGAGCCTTCTAAAAGAATATGTCCACGATGCGCGCAAACATTATGAAAAGCACGAAGTTCTCCATCCGAACCCTTAGCGATAAAAATATTTTGATCATGAATAGAAGTAGTAATATATGAACGCTCTTCTTTTAATTGAGAGGCATGACCGGCGTAGTGCCATGATTTATAAAAAATAGCATCTTTTTCAATTTCATAAATATCAGGGTTTGTGTAAAACCTAGCTGGTATAGTGTATGAAACAGAAGGGTCTTTAGTGAAAGGCGCATCACCTTTTTGACGAACTAATAAAGTCGAAGTCGTGCTCATAATATTTCTCCTTAATCTTTTTTAAAAAAGTAGGGAATTAAGAAAATAATACAGCCAACAAGAAAGAAAATACTTCCAAACAAGGCCCAAAAATTCCCTATGCTAGAAATGATAAAACCAATGGCTGAGATGACAAATGTCCCCCAGCCAATGAGATTATAATTAATTTTAGACAATCTACTTATTTATTAATTTTTTAAGTAAGTCTCTTTAGAGTCGTCTAGGGCCTCTTTCCAAACAGTGTGATGCTTTGGAGCAACATTTCCTGTCATCAATGATTTATAAGAGTTGTTTCTGTAACCCATAATATCATCATGTTTGTGATGTTCCCATTCAAGGAAAGTTTGATTAACTCCTTCAATATCAAAAGTAGGATAGTCAGTAGCCTCAATGAGTTCTTTTGTGTAATCACCTTGAAAACGGATCATGTCTTCATCTGTTTCAAGTTTTTCTTCACGATCTTTCCACTCCTGGTTGTTTTTGAGCATCTCTTCTTTAGAAGGTAGGGGAATTTTACCCATGATCACATCACGTGCATACCATCCTTGAGCATCAAACATATTGAATGTGTAAAACTGATCTTGCATTCCGATATACATCATCTTTGGATTGTCTACCCAGAAAATACCTTTGTAGATACCTAGTGGCCATAGACAGTTATTTGTTTTGAGTTTGAGATCATCTTCTAAGAAGGGGAAATAATGAAGATAACCAGTGCATAAAATAATTGCATCTACTACTTTGCTAGTCCCATCAATAAAATGAACCTTGTTGCCCTCTTCAATATAATCAATTAAGGGAACTTGGGAAAAATTATCTGGCCAATGGAAACCGGTTGGATTGGTGCGATAGCTTATAGTTACAGATTTACATCCATATTTCCAACATTGGGAAGATATATCCTCAGCAGAGTAACTAGTACCAACAACAAGAATATCTTTATCTTTAAATTCTAAGGCATCTCTAAAATCATGGGCATGCATAACACGTCCACCAAATTTTTCTAAACCCTTAAAACTTGGGACATTAGGAGTAGAGAAGTGCCCAGATGCACAAACTACATAATCAAATT
>CAJXMP010000238.1 GCA_913056515.1 uncultured Lewinella sp. | reverse complement strand
AAGGCTGTTGATAAATTTGAATATAGGAGAGGATACAAATTCTCAACATACGCAACATGGTGGATAAGGCAAGCCATAACTAGATCAATTGCGGATCAAGCAAGAACAATAAGAATTCCTGTTCATATGATTGAGACTATTAATAAATTAGTAAGATCGTCTAGGCAAATGCTTCATGAAATTGGAAGAGAGCCAACGCCAGAAGAATTATCTGAAAAAATTTCAATGCCTCTAGATAAAGTTCGAAAAGTTCTTAAAATAGCAAAAGAACCTATTTCATTGGAAACTCCTGTTGGAGATGAAGATGATAGTCATCTAGGTGACTTTATAGAAGATAAAATGGCTGTCCAACCACTTGAAGCAGCTATTCATGCTAATTTACGAGAGACAACAACAAGAATTTTAGCCAGTTTGACTCCTCGTGAAGAGAGAGTTTTAAGGATGCGGTTTGGAATAGGTATGAATACAGATCATACACTTGAAGAGGTCGGTCAACAATTTAGTGTTACCAGAGAAAGGATCAGGCAAATCGAAGCCAAAGCGCTTAGAAAATTGAAGCATCCAACTAGATCAAGAAAACTTAGATCATTTTTAGAAAATTAAGTTTTTATCTTAATACTTCCACTTTACATCCTCAGAATGTATGAGTATAAGATGGAAATTAGAATTCTAAATAGGCCTGTAGCTCAACTGGTTAGAGCCCTCCGCTCATAACGGAGTGGTTGGGGGTTCAAGTCCCTCCAGGCCTACCAAAAAAATCTCTATATCTTTTCCTAATTTTTTATTAAGTTTAAATATTAATAGATTAAATTATGAAAAGTGAAATGCAAAAAAAAAAATATAAAGATTTGAGAAGTTCAAGATGGTTTTCTCCTAACGATGTTAGATCTTTTGGTCATAGATCTAGAGCTATGCAAATGGGTCTTGGAAAAGATGATTGGGAGAACAAACCAATAATAGGCATAATTAACACCTGGTCAGAAATACAACCTTGTCATCAACATTTTAAACAAAGAGTTGAGGATGTTAAAAAGGGTGTATACCAATCTGGTGGAATGCCAATAGAGTTGCCAGCAATCTCCTTAGCGGAAATGTATGTGAAGCCAACCACAATGTTATATAGAAACATGCTGTCTATGGAAGTTGAAGAGTTAATTAGGTCACATCCTATTGACGGTGTAGTATTAATGGGAGGTTGTGATAAAACTACCCCAGCTTTAATAATGGGTGCTATTAGTCTGGATCTACCAATGATATTTTTACCTGCAGGTCCTATGTTAAGGGGAAATTATAAAGGAAAGTATCTAGGTAGTGGTTCAGATGGTTGGAAATACTGGGATGAATTAAGAGCAGGGAATATAACAGACAATGATTGGGCAGAAGTAGAAGCTGGAATTGCTAGATCTTACGGTCATTGTATGACTATGGGTACAGCAAGTACAATGACTGCAATAGCAGAAGCTATTGGACTGTGCTTGCCTGGAGCAAGCTCCATTCCAGCAGCTGATTCAAATCATATAAGAATGTCAGCAAATGTAGGAAAAAGAATAGTTGATATGGTCTGGGAAGACCTAAAACCGTCAAATATAATTACAGAAAAATCTATAGATAACGCTGTTACTGTTGCTATGGCAATGGGCTGTTCAACTAATGCAATTATTCATCTAATAGCTATGGCAAGAAGAGCTGGTATTAATTTGACTATGGATGATTTAGATAAAAAGGGCAGAGAAATTCCTTTAATAGCTAATATTAGACCTTCAGGTATGGAATATCTGATGGAAGATTTTTACTACGCAGGAGGTATTTTAGCCTTAATGTTTTCTTTATCTGAAAAACTTAATTTAGAAGAAATAACAGTTTCTGGATTAAAATTAAAAGAAATCATATCTCAAAAAGAAACTATTAATAAAGATGTCATTAGAAGCTTAGACAACCCAATATATCAGGAGGGCTCGTTAGCTGTATTAAAGGGAAATTTAGCACCTGATGGTTGTGTGATTAAGCCGGCTGCTTGTGACAAAAAATTCTTAAAACATAAAGGTCCAGCAATCGTATTCGATAGCTATCAGGAAATGAAGGATATTATAGATAGTGATGAATTAGATGTTACTGAAAACCATGTTCTTGTACTTAGGAATGTTGGTCCCGTAGGAGGGCCAGGCATGCCTGAATGGGGAATGATGCCTATACCTAAAAAACTTCTTAAAAAAGGAGTAAGGGATATGGTTAGAATATCTGATGCAAGGATGAGTGGAACTAGCTATGGTGCTTGTATTTTACATGTTGCTCCTGAAAGTTTTATAGGTGGTCCTTTATCGCTTCTCAAAACAGGTGATATTATTGAACTTGATGTAAATTTAAGAAAAATCAATATGTTGGTAGATGATGAAACATTATCTGCTAGAAAGAAATTAATACAGCCAAAACAACCAAAGGCAGGTAGAGGCTGGCTTTGGATGTTTAGTCAACATGTAAAGCAGGCAAATGACGGTTGTGATTTTGATTTTTTAGAAACTGATTTTGGAAAATCTGCAAAAGAACCGGATATTTTTTAGGGGCAAATATCATGTTGACAGAAAAAATTAAAAATATTTTTTTAAAATCAAGCGTTGCAACCATTTCAACGGCATTGTTTAAAAGAGGGTACAGAAATCAATTTATACAAGGAGTAAGCCCACTTAATCCTAATTTATCTAATATGGTAGGATACGCTTTTACTGTGAGGTATATTCCTGCAAGAGAGGATCTAAATACTCTAGATGTTTTTAAAAACCCTGAACATCCTCAACGTGTAGCAATTGAAAAATGTCCTAAGGATCACGTTTTAGTTTTTGATAGTCGTAAGGATGTTAGAGCAGCATCAGCTGGAGCTATCTTAGTAACAAGATTAATGGTACGAGGGTGTGCGGGTGTAGTTACAGATGGAGGTTTTAGGGATTCTGCTGAAATAAAAAACCTAGAATTTCCTGCTTATCATACTAGACCTTCATCTCCTACAAATCTTACTTTACATCAAGCAATTGATATCAATGTACCAATTGGTTGTGGAGATGTTGCTGTATGGCCCAATGATTTGGTAGTAGGTGATCAAGAAGGTGTTATTGTAATTCCTAATAAAATTATAGAGGAAGTATCTGAAGAAGTTGAATCAATGACTGTATATGAGGATTATGTCATGGACAAAGTTAAAGCTGGATCAACTATTAAGGGTTTATACCCACTTACAGATGAAGAACAAAAAAATAAATTTGAAAGTTGGATAAATTCAAGACCCAACTCAAACTAATTAAATATAGGATAGCATAGTGGCAGATAAAGAAATAAATACTAAACCAAATGCAATAATTTTAAATAAGAATGACAATATTATCATTGCCTTAAGAAATATGAATGCGGGAGATTACTTAAAAGATTTTGGATTAAAAATAGATGCTCCAATCTTATCAGGTCAAAAAATTGCTAAAGTTGATATTTCTAAAGATGCACCAATCCATAAATATGGAACAATCATTGGTTTTGCAGATTCTGATATAAAAAAAGGACAAGTATTAATTAACTCTAATGTCGTGTTTAAAGAATTCAATAGAGAACATGAGTATTGTTCGAAATATAAACCTACAAACTTTGCTAATACTTCAACCCAAAGGACTTTTATGGGTTTTAAGAGAAAAGATGGGCGTGTTGGTACCAGAAATTTCATTGCTGTAGTTTCTACAGTAAATTGTTCTGCGACTGTTGTTCATGAAATTGCTTCTTATTTTACACCAGAAAAATTAAAAGCTTATCCAAATGTTGATGGTGTTGCAGCATTTAGTCATTCCACAGGATGTGGAATGGAATTATCTGGTGAACCAATGAATTTACTTTATAGGACACTTGGAGGTTATATTGATCATCCAAACGTTGCTTCTTCTTTAGTGGTGGGTTTGGGTTGTGAAAGATGCCAAGTTGGAGGATTGTTTCAGAATCAAGGAATGGTAGAAAACCAGAACTTAAAAACTTTGGTAATGCAAGATAATGGAGGAACATCAGCAACAATTAAAGCAGGTATTCAGTGCATAGAGGAAATGCTTCAAAACGCTAATGATATTGAGAGAGAGGAGGTTTCTTTATCTAACTTAACAGTTGGTCTTCAATGTGGTGGATCAGATTCTTTTTCTTCTTTATCTGCCAATCCCTCTCTGGGTAAAGCTGTTGATATATTAGTAAGTCATGGTGGGACGGCTATTTTATCAGA
>CAJXMP010000237.1 GCA_913056515.1 uncultured Lewinella sp. | reverse complement strand
GATTTTGAATTCTTCCATTTTTTCGCCGCCGTTTTCCCCGTCCTCTCTCTCAAACTCTATATCCTGAACTTCTTCGGTGAATATTTCATGAAAACTTTTAATTAGAACTTGACATATATCTTGTTCATTTATATAATTTATATTATCCACCGTGATGCTTTGAATTTTCTTCTTTATTACATATAATCAAATCTGGCTGTAGTGCTTGTACTCGATCAAAGTGTACTTGCTTAGTCCCACCTATTTTGGGTTTCGTTTTATGCAGTTGTTTAGGATGAACACAAAATTTGGTGATTCCTACGATTACATCATCAAGACCTAGATAAGAAAGTAGTTCTGTGATGGAAGGAACTAATGAAATGATACGAGTAGCAGCTTGATTCAATGTTAAGCTTCTTCCCATTTGGTCCACAAGGCGAATACTTGAATTATTTTTTCCCATAAGCACTCTCCCCAACCAAAAGTTTAAAATCTAGCGCATTGGATGCAGGAGGTATTGGGCAGGAATATCCCGTGGTGTAGGCACAATAAGGGTTGTAACATTTGTTGAAATCTAACTCCAATTTTCCGTCTATGATATCTGTTTGTTTCAAATCCATATACCTGCCTCCACCGTAAGATTCCGCCCCGTTAGATTGGTCGTAAAAAGGCAGAAAAAGATGGTCTTTATATACTGGATTATTCAATAATTTTACGGATCTAAAAACAAGTAATCTTCCTGTTTGATTATCCAATTCAAAGTTCAGGTAAGCAAACTTGATATACCGCTTTATTTTCCCATTGGCGGTAGGCATTGTGATAGTATCCTTTTGATCTAGCATTTCCACTTCAGCCATACAAATGAAATTAGTATCTGCTGGGAAAAATTGAATATACATGGTATCAGCTGGAGTAATAGGACCATCCTCATTAGATCGATCTATTTTATATTCCAGCTTATATTGCTCAAAGGCCTCCAAATAATTTAAAGTGTTGGCCTCTTGCGCTAATACACCCAAAGTGCAAATCAAAGTAATTCCAATTAAAAGTACTATTCTCATCTTTTATTATTTGTTACTAAAAGGACCTGCCAATCAGTATGTACTTCAATATATTGAATATTGGTAATTCCAATAGGTTTTAGGTCAGCGACTTCCTTCCAAGTATACGCATCCTCATTTTTTGAGAATGCTAAGATGAACAACTTGGAGCCTTTTGAAGATATGATGGTATTATTGGGTAATAGACTGAAGTGATCAACATTTGATAATGTTTCAGCTATAGTAATACTTTGAATATCTAAGTCCTCTTTTGTTTGCCCACTTAATACCGCTTTTTTGATAAACCACTTATTGGACAAAGTCTTATCTACATAATAGATGTCATTTGAATCAAATGCTTTGAAAATACATTCACCAACTCCTGAGCTAACAAATATGGTGCTGTTATCGGTGACTTTGCCTAAAAATAATCGATTTTCATTGTTGCCTTCAATCACTAAAGCTGCAATATTTCTATTTATCCAAGCGTAATTTTGAATGCCACCTAAATATGGGAAAAGCGCTTCTCCCATGTCTTTTTCGTGTTTAACCCGAACCGGAAATTTCCACAGTCTTTTAGTCCTATCGACATCCGCCTCTTCTCTGATAGCTGTAAAATTATAGGCGTTAGGGCTGTTTTTGGGATATAGTTCATTTTCCAATGTGGAGGTAATCTTTATTTTTTGCTCTTTAACCAAGTCTAATTCAAAAATATCTGTTTGCTCGTAACCGTTTTTATCAGTAGTTGAGCTCACAAAGATTTTAGTTGGACTAATAAAACTTGGCGTTATATTATCACCAGAAGGATTATATGCACTTAAGTATTTTGCCTGGCTTAAAGTATATGAACTATCTGAGGGTTCAAGTTTGATTAGGTATAATTGGTGATTCGCTTCGTCTTGTGCTTGTACATGAAGCGAAGAAAGAAGACCAAATAGCAGGAGGGTAACTAAGGTTCTCATATCGTTTTAATTATTATTTGATAACCACCTGAAAGATTTACTTCTGAACAGGTGGTTCATACAATTTAATAAATTATCTGCAAGAGATAATCTAGAGTAGGGGCTTATTGAATAGAAATGTTTGTTCTAGGACTGTAGAACTCAATCTGACCACTTGGATCACTCATCTCAATTACAGTAGGATCACTTCCAAAGTATATGTAACTACTAGATCCTGAGGATCCAATTACATCAAAGCAAAGCGAGTATATGGTAGATTCATCTGCTTTGGTTATGCCTTGAATATTTGGGTCAAACCAGGCACTTATAATTTGTCCCTTTGAAGCCCGTTGTAAGTTAAAGTTGCCTTCATTAAAATCAGCCAAATTCAGGTTGTCTAACTTGGTAAACTGTAAAAGGTTAGGGTCCCAGTTCAGGGTATATTGCATAGATATTATCGAGTTAAAATGAGTAGTTTGAACATCCAGGCAAACTTGCTCACCCGATTTAACCTCTTGGTCATCTACGTAAAGACTAAATGTATTCGATTGATCTTGTTGAGTCGGTTGAGTTGGCTGTTCTCCTTGGACTTGACTCGATTCCTCCGCATTGGAAGAATTTTCTTTAGTACATTGAACGATACTCAATATGGTAATGATTAAAAAGAAAACTTTTTTCATAAACGTTTAATGAATGATTTAAGTGTAAATTAAAAAAGGCTACTGATTTCAATTGTCTTTTAATTCATTTTTTTGAATTAAAATCATTTGTAAGCTATGGTTAATGGATTACAAGTATATTTTCACGAGCGAGAATAGTACCATGCTGATCGAATTGGATGACTTTAAAATTGCCTTTAGGAAGCATTAGGTCTACCATAGTCTGATGCTTTAAATCTTGCTCTTGTACTAATTGACCACTATTGGAATAGACTTTTATCAATCGGCAAGCTGGCAGGGGATGAATTTGAATCCAACCAGAGTAACTTGGGTTGGGATAGCTATTCATCCATGCTTTGGTGGTAGAGTGGGTATGGGTTGTAGTTCCTAAAAAGTAGGTTGTTTGTAATGAATCTCCTTCCATCATGGTAATGATAGTATCTAAAACTGGATATCCCGGTGCAGTAATTTGAAGGGCATAGTCACCAGCCTTATTGACATATTTAAATGTACCGCTTGAACTTAGAATACTATCTTCTTCTACCAGCATGATTTGAGCGTCAGAGATCAATTGGTTGGTATTTATATCAAGTACCTGACCATAGATTCTGCTAGCTTGGGTACCATTAAAACTCCATACCATTAGTCCTCGCGTTCGGTCGGCTCCAATAATTCTTCCAGAGGGTAAATAAGGACAGGCAGACCATAAACCAAAAAATCCACCACTATCTCCTTCATAAGTATCGTAATACCCTACCTCAAATACCAGTTCAGGATCTCGACTATCCAAGATTCTTAATCCCTCTGTATTATGTGTGATGGTAGTAAAAATGCCATTGGTATATGGATTGTGGACTAGGCTACTAAGGTTTGCGGTGTAAGTACCTACTTCGTAGGGATCATAAATATCTTCGATATTCCAAATTCGCATAGGGTACCCGTCTTTTTCATCGGCTATAAAAATATACTTCAGATCGGGACTAGTAGAGAAGGAATGGGTGAAACTTCCAGGATCTTCAAAATTAGATATAGCTACTGGCGCTTCTGGATTAGAAATATCGACGATATCCACCAGATTATCAAAAATTGCCGCAGCGAACATCAGGTTGCCTCGAATATGCACATCATGGATATAGTACCCCGGGTTATATACGCCAACTTCAACCGGAAGCTCTGGATCAGAACAATCAAAAATGTGAACTCCTGTTGTTGTATTGGTCCCCGCTACATATATATATGGTGTTTCTTCAAAAATAGCTTTCTGAATGATATGACCCTTTTGAAAAGAACTATCTAAGGTAGTTACCAATTGTACAGATTCTGGTAGGTCACCTAAGTAAATGACTTGTAATCCTTCTCCTTCACCTAATCCTTCTGTAACTACATAAGCATAATCCCCTAATACTGTAATTTCTCTCCAATTAGAACCTGGACCTTCTACAAATCCAAGTTCAGGGTAATCATTGTCTAATGCATAAATGGCTGTGCCAGAGTAAGCACCAATTAGTCCGTATTCATTTCCTACACCATCCACATAAATCCAACTGCCTGAATATCTTGCATCTCCTCGATTATATTCATGTAATAGGCTTATGTTTTCACTGATTTGGGCCAATGAGATTTGAGCTAAAAAAAAGAAAAACA
>CAJXMP010000236.1 GCA_913056515.1 uncultured Lewinella sp. | reverse complement strand
GTTACACATTAATCTTTGCCACTATTTTCGTATGGCAGGCATAGTTCTGAAGATCGGACATTAGACAGTGATTCAACCAACTCTGTAAATCCGAATTAACTTGTTATGCTCAAACCTTCAGCAGCCCACCGAAGACACATATGAAAATCAACCTAATACTTGGCATCGTTGTATTTTTTGGACTGGCCACACTCTCTATTGGAGAGAATATCCCCGCCTTCTGGGATACTGCATGTTTACTAATAGTGGGCGGCGGAGCGCTTTGTTTCGGTCTTAGCGCAAGTGGCTCTTTTTTTTCCAATTCACGACTTGTGGCCGCCTCAGAAGGGGCAGTAATAAGCGGTTGGTTGGGATCTATTACTGGTGCTGTATTAATAGCGGGTAACATTAATGGCAATTGGGAAGCGCTTGGCCCAGCAATAGCCGTGATGTTGCTAACTGTCTTGTACGGATACTTTATCAAGGCGGTAATCAAGATGATTCTTATCTCGCGCAATCATGGGTGAGAGGCTACTGGCTTGCGATCACTTTGTATTCAAGACATGTCGCACACAGTGGGAAAAAAATACTTGCTGTAACAGTATCCAATGCCTACGGTGGATACATAGGGGAAACAGCATCACGATAAGGTGCGTCCGAATATCAAATAAAAAAGACTGGGGGTTAGATATGACAGATGTAGAGTCATTTGCGCAGGCAATTAATTCAGATACTAGATTAATTTGGATTGAAACACCAACTAATCCAATGCTCAATCTAATCGATATCAAGGCGATCTGTAAGTTGGCAAAATCTGCTGGTATTTTGGTTTGTGTAGATAATACCTTTGCATCACCTTATCTTCAAACACCTTTGGATCTAGGTGCAGATATTGTCATGCATTCTTGCACCAAATACTTAGGAGGACACTCTGATGTAGTTATGGGGGCTTTGATTGTAAATGACGAGCAAGTAGCCAATCAATTGCAGTTTATTCAAAATGCTGTAGGTGCAATTCCAGGTCCGCAGGATTGTTTTTTGATGTTAAGAGGCATTAAAACGTTACACTTGAGGGTACAAAGGTCCTGTGAAAACGCCAATAAAATAGCACACTTTTTAAAGAATCATCCCAAAGTCAATAAAGTATATTATCCAGGGTTTAAAACACATCCTGGACATCAGATTGCAGTGGAACAAATGAATGATTTTGGTGGAATGGTTTCATTTGACTTGAAGGAAGATACAGCAAAGTCAGCTTTTGCCATTATGCGTAGTACCAAGTTATTTTTACTAGCTGAATCTTTAGGAGGTGTGGAATCACTTATTGGCCATCCTGCTACGATGACGCATGCATCTATTCCTCAGATGGATCGTCATAAGATTGGTTTAACCGATTCTTTGATTAGATTAAGTGTAGGTGTTGAGGATGTGGACGATCTTTTAAGTGATTTGAAGCAGGCCTTAGATGCTTAATATCGACGTGCTATTACCTTCTAATACTAAATTTGGTATATCCTATTGGTGAACTATACTGATGCTTAACTTCATCTACTTTCGCATGTTCTGGTCCTCTATGGCACCACAGGAGTAAGTCCTCTAAGTCTTTTAATGCACCTTCAGCTTGAATAAGTACAGAACCATCTGTTTGATTTTCAACAAAACCAACTAGTCCAAGACCCCTTGCTTTTAGTTGTGTACTAGCTCGAAAATATACGCCTTGTACCTTGCCTTTTATATGGATTTCTACATGCTGGATACTCATAATCTATCCTTCATAGTGTTTCAATAGATCGAGCATCAAATGTAATCCGAAGGCAGTAGCAACTTGGTTTCCACCTGATCCATCACTTTCCATAGCCATTCCTGCAATATCTAGATGTGCCCAGTTAGAATGGTCACCAATAAAGTGCTGTAAGAATTTGGCAGCTGTGATGGCACCAGCTCTAGGGTACCCACTAAAGTTTTTAACATCAGCAACATTGGAGCGAATTAGAGTATTGTATTCATCCCAATTAGGCAATTCCCATACTTTTTCTCCAGTACTGTATCCACTCTTCATCAATTGATTAGATAAGCTTGGATTATTTGAAATAAAGCCAGCTGCAAAGGTTCCTAATGCTGTAATACAACTTCCCGTTAGTGTGGCTATATCTAATAAAAGATCTGGATTATACTGTTTTTCCATATAGCTAAGGCCATCCGCAAGCAACAACCTACCTTCTGCATCCGTATCAATAATCTCTATCGTTTTGCCAGAATAAGAAGAAATTACATCAGAAGGTTTTATAGCTTCTTGTCCAATAGAATTATCTGTTGAGGGAACAATTCCGGTTAAGTTAATATCTAATTGTAATTTATCAGCTAATCGCATCAAACCGAGGACTGCAGCTCCACCTCCCATATCGCTTTTCATAAGGTGCAAATTTGCTGATCGTTTAAGCGAAACACCACCGGTATCAAAGGTGACCCCTTTCCCTACAACACCTATGTGCTTGGCATTAGGGTTGCCACAACGGTATTCCATTTTTATAAATACGGGTGGGGTAGGTGAGGCTTGATTAACGGCTAATAGTCCGTAAAATCCATGTTCTTTTATAGCTTCAAGCTCATATACTTGTGTGTTTAAGCGCGGAGATCCCTCTTCAGCTACTTTTTGCGCATACTGAGCTAGTACTGCAGGACTTTTTTTATTACTTGGGGCATCTACAAGTTTAAAAATATCTTTTTGAGTAGTGGCTAGTTCAATGGCTTCGTTTAAAATCGATTGAATAGAATGGGCTTGATCAGTTGAACATAAAATGTCCAACTTGATATTTTTATTAGATGGTTTAAGGTTTGTTTTGTAAATCCCTACCTCATAATCATGCAGGCAAAATCCATGAAGGATTGCTTGACATTGGTCCAAGGAAAGTCCGTTATTGACTTGACCTAGGTCAAGTACATTATTGCTTTGTTCTAGAGATAATTTAAGTTTTTGAAATACCTTCCTTGTCTTATCTTTTATTTGACGGTAGTTCTCATCGGTATCAATGGGTATTAGATTGAAATGGAGTAAGGCATTATGATAGGGTATTGCAAGCGCAATACTTTCTTTTTGCTCCCGTACTTGTTCAACTGCATGATCAATACCAACAAGATGTATGTCTGCATCGAAAAAGGAGTGGAGTCGATCAGCAAGTGATTCGTCCGACTGAATAAGTACAGGAACAAAAATATGGGCTATTTCCGCTGAGATGCTGGTCTTGAAATCTATTTGCATGCTTCCTAAGCTATTTTCGGTTTATAGGTATTTGGGTTGTTATTTAAGTATGGCCAAAGGCCATTCTATTTGAAAGCGTAAGTGTGTTTTAGAGAAGAGTTAGTCGTTAAAGGTACTGTAATTTTAGCTCAACAAAAATTTTTTAATATCAAATATAAATAATTGTAATATATAAAAATAAATATGATTAGATTTGCAGAGCAATCATCTTTAACCCTCGCTACCTTATCCTGGTAGTAAAAATTTAAATCCGAATTTTATGAAGAATTTATTTGTTTTGGTTTTAGCAGCTGTAACCCTAGTCTCTTGTAATAATGTAGAGCAACACAGGACTGCCATTGAGGAAGTATCTACTATGTGGTCTGAGTTCAATCCTAAGATGGATGCCCTATCTCAAAAGTGTGCAACCTTAAATGCGAGTTTGAAAGCTATGGGAAGCATGGTGGTAGAGGTTACAGAAGACATGGATGAAGGTGCAGCAGAAGCAGCACAATCCATAAATACTGAATACAAAGAAAGTGCTATGAAAGTAACTTCTATGACGGAGGAGGTGAATACATTTGTAGCCGAAATGATGGCAAATGATACAAAAGTACAGTCACTAGTTGATGGTTTAGCAGCTGGTAAAATCGATGGAGATGTAGATGCTTTAATCGCCGAGGTTAAACTATCTATGGATGAGGCTACCGTTAAAATGGAAGCTTACTATACTCAATTAGAAGAATATTCAGCTGTTGCTACGCAGTTATCGGAGAAAATGACTCCGGTACTTACTGAAGATACTATGACTGCAGAGATGTAATAAAAAGGCCCTGAGCTAATGCTCAGGGCTCTTTTATTTTCCTTTTGGCCTAAATGCTTTAATAACCGTAGGATCCGTTTCTAGCCTCGGTCCTCCTATCAAGTCTATGCAATATGGCACTGCAGCAAATACAGCATCTAAACATTCTCTGATAGCTTTGGGCTTTCCTGGTAAATTGATGATCAAACTAGACCCTCTGATACCTGCAGTTTGTCTCGATAAAATCGCCGTTGGGACGTATTGTAAACTATCCT
>CAJXMP010000235.1 GCA_913056515.1 uncultured Lewinella sp. | reverse complement strand
TAAAAGATCCTAAAAAACCGATTGGCACCTTTATTTTCTTAGGCCCTACTGGTGTGGGTAAAACTGAAATGGCCAAGTGTTTAGCAAAATACATGTTCGATTCAGAAGATTCTTTAATTAGAATTGACATGAGTGAGTATATGGAGAAGTTTGCTGTAAGTAGGCTAATTGGTGCACCTCCAGGATATGTTGGTTATGAGGAAGGAGGACAACTCACGGAAAAAGTTAGAAGAAAGCCGTATTCTGTCATCTTACTAGATGAGATTGAGAAAGCACACCCAGATGTGTACAATATCTTACTTCAAGTATTAGATGATGGTCAATTGACGGATGGTTTAGGAAGAAAAGTAGATTTCAAAAATACTTTAATCCTAATGACCTCTAATATTGGAATTAGAACGTTAAAAGATTTTGGTCAGGGCGTAGGATTCAACACCACGTCCAGAAAAGAGAATTCTGAGGGACATTCAAAGAGCGTTATTCAAAATGCACTTAAACGTACCTTCTCTCCTGAATTCTTAAACAGAATTGATGACGTAGTTATATTCAATTCATTAGGGAAAGAGGAAATCTTTAAGATTATTGACATTACTCTAAAGGATTTATATCAACGCATTGAGAACCTAGGGTTCAAATTTAAATTGAGTAAAAAGCTTAAAGATTATGTTGCCGAAAAAGGATTCGATCCTCAATATGGCGCGAGACCTTTGAACAGAGCCGTTCAAAAATATATTGAAGATCCTTTGGCTGACTTCATCTTGAATAATAATCCGGAACCTTCTGCAGTTTTAAATGCTACTATAGACAAAGAAGAAAATATTATTATCAAACAAGAGAAAGTGTCTGAAACCACTAAGGATTAAGGCTTATATTTCAAATACAAAGAGAATTATTAAATAATTGAGTGGAAAGTATTTTACTTTCCACTTTCTTTATTTAGATTTGTCAGTACCAGTAATCATGTAATAGATTGCATAACATTAATCAAAACAATTTCGATTGGCTAGAAGAGTAAAAAACAATAATTTCAGAAAGGTTAATCCAGCAGATCAATTTAGGGTTAACAAACAAATCAGAGTTCCAGAGGTACGTTTAGTTGGTGAAGATTTCGAAGCCATTTCAGAAGTGGCTGGAAGACAAGTAGCTCCTGGTATTTTTGCAACAAGACAACTTTTGGACTGGTCCTATAAATTGGATTTAGACCTTGTGGAAATTTCTCCGAAAGCCACTCCCCCAGTAGTTAAAATCATCGATTTTAAGAAGTTCCTTTACAACAAGAAGAAAAAGGAAAAAGAATTAAAAGCTAAATCTGCTAAAACGGTTGTGAAAGAAATCCGTTTTGGTCCAAATACTGATGAGCATGACTTTGAGTTTAAATTGAAACATGCTCGTAAGTTCTTAGAAGAAGGTGCAAAAGTAAAAGCCTTTGTTCAATTCAGAGGTCGTACGATTGTATTCAAAGAAAGAGGTGAGTTAATCCTACTTAGATTCTTGAGCGAGCTTGAGGATGTTGGTGCTGCAGAGGCATTACCTAGAATGGAGGGTCGCCGAATGAATGTCATCCTCTCTCCTAAGAAAAAGAAATAAATTTAATTAAGACAAATCATTGAAGATTTGTCTTTTTTTATGTAGTTTTGCAACTCATTTTTAAATAAAATTTTTGAGATGCCTAAGATGAAAACTCACTCCGGTACTAAAAAGAGATTTAGAGTTACCGGGTCTGGAAAGTTGAAGCGTTTTCAAGCTCGTACGTCTCACCTAATGCGTAAGAAGTCTAAGAAGGCGAAATTACGTTTGAGAGGTGCAACAGTTGTTAGCAAAGCTGACACTAAGCGTATTAAGCACTTATTGGGAATTTAATTTTTTGACGAGGTTACAGGAAAAAGAGCATAGCCCCTGTAACGAACAAAAAAATCAATTATGCCTAGATCAGTAAATCACGTTGCGTCTAGAAAGAGACGCAAGAAGATCATGAAAGCAGCCAAAGGTTATTTTGGCGGAAGAAGTAAATTATATACTTCAGCAAAAAATGCGGTAGAGAAAGCATTACAATATTCTTACCGCGATAGAAGACAGAAAAAGCGTGCATTCAGAAGACTTTGGATTGCACGTATCAATGCAGCAGTTCGTATGGAAGGCTTGTCTTACAGCAGATTCATTCACTTATTGAATCAGAAAGACATCAAGCTAAACAGAAAGGTGCTTGCAGATTTAGCAATGAACAACCCAGAGTCGTTCAAAGCTATCGTAAAGGCTGTAAAATAATTTTACACCCGTTTACAACAAGAAGGGAAATGATTGATCATTTCCCTTTTCTTTTTTTCTAATTGCTGTTGCCATGAGACTATCGCCATTTATATACTGCTCATTCTTGTTATTAGGATTAAACAGTTGTTCATCAACAGACTCCTCTCCGCAAGATACCATCCAATCTCCACCAACAGATTCCATTATTGACTTGCCAACTATTATTGAACAAGAAAAATTCGATTCTACCAGTTTATCAGCTAAACAAGTCCAGGATAGCCTAAAAGAGCTTGCATCCCCCCTATCTTTAGATTGGGAAAGTTTAAGCGATCTTAGTTTTGACTATCGATTACACGATTCCTTAGAAACATATATAGACTTTCCTGTTTTTGGTGTCCTACCACAAGCATATAATGGACTTGAAGTTCAGATAACAGGCTATATGATTCCTGTAGCAGAAACAGGTAATGAAGAAATCTTTATACTCTCTGCTTTTCCATATAGCCAATGCTTTTTCTGTGGTCAGGCAGGATTAGAGTCCATACTAGATATACAGCTCAAAGAAGAGCCCAAAAGAACCTTAGAATTAGATGAAAAATTGACATTTAAAGGTCGATTTAGAACAAACAACTCGGACCTTAATTATTTGATCTACATATTAGACGATGCTGAATTAGTGAATTGACCTAGACAAATTCGTTTAATGCCTAATATTTATTAAATTTATTAATACTTGAAAAGCCTGCAGGGTTTGCTTAATTATGAATGAAAAGATAATAATCTTAGATTTTGGTTCTCAATACACACAACTCATTGCAAGAAGAGTTAGAGAGCTTAATGTTTATTGTGAAATACACCCATTTAATAAACGAATAGAATTAGACGAATCGATTAAAGGCGTTATCCTTTCAGGTAGCCCTTTTTCTGTTTTGCAAGAAGAGGCGCCTCAAGTCGACTTGGATCAATTCTTGAATAAGGTTCCTTTACTAACTGTTTGTTATGGTGCTCAGTATTTAGCCCACAACAAAGGTGGTGAGGTTCAACGCTCTCAAAAAAGGGAGTATGGCAAAGCTCATTTGATAGTTGAAAATAATAGCAACCCCCTATTCAAAGGCGTTTCTGAAAGTTCTCAAGTTTGGATGTCTCATGGAGATACTATCTTCCAAATTCCTGAACAATATGAAATCTTAGCTAAAACCGAGGATATTTCTGTGGCAGCATATGGATCGGTAGCTGGAGCTATGGACCATCCAGTATTTGCAGTTCAATTCCACCCTGAAGTAACCCACTCACTAGAAGGTCCAAAGATGCTGAGTAACTTTATACTAGGAGTTTGTGGATGCAGCGGAACCTGGACTCCAGAATCATATATAGAAGATACGGTACAAGCCCTTCAGAAAAGAATTGGTGATAAATCCGTTTTATTAGGATTGTCAGGTGGTGTTGATTCTACTGTTGCAGCAGTATTATTACAAAAGGCCATTGGAGATAGATTGCACTGCTTCTTTATAGATAATGGATTACTTCGAAAAAACGAGTTTGAGCAAGTACTCGAATCGTATAACGGATTAGGCCTGCAAGTTTATGGCATTAATGCTAAGCAGGAATTCTATGAAGCACTTGAGGGTATAGTTGACCCTGAATTAAAGCGTAAAGCCATAGGTCGAGTGTTTATTGAAGTATTTGAAAAAGAGGCTAAAAAAATGCCAGAAATTGCCTTCTTGGGTCAAGGTACTATCTACCCTGATGTCATTGAGTCTGTTTCAGTGCATGGACCTTCTGTTACCATCAAATCCCATCATAATGTAGGTGGCTTACCGGAGAAACTCCAATTAGAGATTGTGGAGCCACTACGCATGTTATTTAAGGATGAAGTAAGAAGAGTAGGAAAATCATTAAATATTCCTTCTTACATTTTGGGAAGACACCCCTTCCCTGGCCCTGGATTAGGTATTCGAATCCTAGGAGATATCACTCCTGAAAAAGTGGCTATTCTTCAGGAAGCGGATGATATCTTTATATCCAAACTAAGAGCGCACAATCTTTATGACCAAGTGTGGCAATCTGGC
>CAJXMP010000234.1 GCA_913056515.1 uncultured Lewinella sp. | reverse complement strand
TGTGCACCTGCCCGCTATGTGTTTTTAACGGGAAAACATACCGGCCATGGATACATTCGCGGCAATGATGAATGGAGTGAGCGGGGCGATGTATGGAATTATGAAAAAGCCTGCTCAGACCCAGCTTTTGAAGGACAGCGACCTATTCCTGATCAAACTATCACCCTAGGGGAACAATTACAAGCAGCTGGATATCAAACGGGCATCTTTGGGAAATGGGGCCTAGGCGCACCCGGGACAGAAGGCGTGCCCAATCTGCAAGGATTTGATCGATTTTATGGCTATAACTGCCAACGCCAAGCCCATAATTTGTATCCACCACATCTATGGAGCGATGCCGAAAAGGATCGTTTAAATAATGCAGTAGTAGCTCCACGAACCAAATTGGATTCCCTAGCTGATCCCTATGATGAAGCCAGTTATGCTTTATTTAATCAGCAGGAATATGCACCCACAGCTATCCATGCACAGGCCATCGATTTTATAAGGAATGCTCAGGATCAACCTTTCTTTTTGTATTACGCTTCTCCCTTGCCACACCTACCGCTACAAGCGCCTAAAGCCTATGTGGATCGATATCGAGCCTTGTTTGGAGAAGAGGAACCTTATGTGGGGGATCAAAGCTATTTCCCGAATCGCTATCCTAGGGCTACCTATGCTGCTATGATTTCTTATTTAGATGATCAATTGGGTGAATTGGTTGCCTTACTCAAAGAAGAGGGGAGGTATGACAATACGATCATCATTTTATCCAGTGATAATGGACCAACTTATTTGGGTGGAGTGGATGTAGAATTTTTTGAGAGCTCTAAGCCTTTTGCCAATGGCTATGGTCGAACCAAAGGATTTGTCTATGAAGGGGGGATACGCGTTCCAATGATTGCCAGTTGGCCTGGAAAAATTCAGCCGGGTAGTATCAGTACCCATATATCTGCTTTCTATGACATGATGCCTACGCTATGTGATTTGGCTGGTGCGGAGATTCCATCGGATATTGATGGGATTAGTCTAAAGGCAGAACTACTAGGAGATACCCAAGAAGCGCATGACTTTTTATATTGGGAGTTTCCGAGTTATAAGGGTCAGCAAGCTGTGCGCATGGGTAAATGGAAGGCTGTTCGGAAGAATATCTTTGATGGAAATATGCACATAGAGCTCTATGACTTGAGTCAAGATACCCTAGAGCAAAATGACCTATCTGAAGCTTACCCTGAAGTGCTTGCCCAAATTCAACAAATTATGATCACAGAACATAAAGAAGCGACCAATAATCGATTTAAAATTCCACAATTGGGAGATGTGAAGGAATGATTTTCACCGCTTGCTTGTAGTAGAATTAGTTTGAATTAAAATAGATAAACAAATATGAGAAAGCTTTTGGTCGTATTGATATCCATTGTACTCTGTTCCTGTCAGCCGACTACGGAAGACATTTCCCAAGTCGAAGTGGAGCATTTTGGTGCCTTGAGAAATTTCATGCATAAAGGGGATATATCTGCAAAAGTCGATTGTTCTGCTTTCAGGGATCAAACGCATTTTTATGCGCTAGGTGCATTGGAAGATTTGCAAGGTGAGATTCTCATTTTGGACTCCAAAGTTTACAATTCAACAGTGGAGGAAGATCAAGTCAGATTAGATTCAAGTTTTGATTTTAAGGCTTCCCTATTTGTCAGCGCTATAGTGCCCAAGTGGAAGACTATCCAAGTACCGACGGAAGTTAAATCCCGCCAAGCATTAGAAGATTTTATAAGCTCTACTGCTTCATCCCATGGAATTAATACAGCTGAGCCCTTTCCTTTTATGTTATCAGGACCAGTTGATGCATTGGATTGGCATGTCATTAAGTGGGATGTTACAGATAAAGAACACACGCATCAAAAACATGTGGAGTCCGGTGCACAGGGTACTATGGAACATGCAACAGTGACTGTTTTGGGCTTTCATTCTACCAAGCATCAAACTATTTTTACCCATCATACTTCCTATGTACACATGCATGTGTTGAACGAACAGGATGAAATAGCTGGCCACGTAGATGATATCGTATTAGGACCTGGTGTGGCATTAAAGATTCCGGAATCGAAAAGCTAAGTACCTGAATTTCAATTTTTCAGGTATCTGATGTAACTTTTGCCGTTAAAGCTGTTATAGTAAGTACACCAAGCCGATTAGGTTTTCGTTATATACTAAACATATACTTTAAACTTTCAAGATGCGTCTAAGCTTTTTTATTTGCTGTTTCCAATGCCTGTTTTTGACTGCTGCTATGAGTCAAAAAAGTCCGGCTGATGTGTTTGCAGCAGCAAAAAAGGTGGAGATCGATCAGTTTACTTCATTGGACGCTTTTGATAGTGAAGATATGACCCTGCGGGTCTTGATTGAAATGCCTTATGCCTCTCCTAATATTATTGACGAGAATACCATCAATGAGTTGAAGCGTGGTGAGATTCTTGAAATTAATCTGTACTATACAGATTTTCCAAAAGGAAAGAACTTGGATCAACTTAATACCAATCGAATTAGTAATTTGATTGCAGCTTATCCCGCTATTTTAGACTCTAATTATACTTGGAGTATATACAGGCAAATGGCTTGCCAAACGATGGCAGAGGCGGACTCCATGTTTCATGGTTTTGAGATTTTGATCAATATTGAAGATTCTAAAGACCTGGCCTATTATCATGTGGTAAGAGGAACCAAAGATTTAGTGGTAGAGGATGTTCTAGATCGGCAAAGCTGGGATAGTATGCTGGTGGTGGCCGACTTCACGGGTTCCATGACGCCCTATATTTCTCAATTGCTATTGTGGATCAAACTCAATAACATGGATGGGAAGGTCAACCAATTCGTTTTTTTTAATGACGGAAATGGTCGTGCTAAAAAATTTAAGCGAATCGGTAAAACTGGAGGCATACATCAAACCAAATCACAGGTATACACCGAAATTGAAAAAGTAGCCAAGGCTTGCAAGTACCTAGGCGATGGAGGCGATATTCCTGAAAATGATATTGAAGCTTTGCTCGCTGGAATCAACCTTTGCCCAGACTGTAATCAAGTGGTCTTAATAGCGGATAACCGAGCGCCCATGCGCGATATACAATTGATGACCCAGATTGATCGACCTGTTCGAGTCATACTCTGTGGAGTGGAGGATGAAATCAACCTGCAATACTTGAATTTAGCTCGAAAAACAGGAGGCTCCATCCACCTACTGGAACAAGATATTGATGGACTCTTGGAAATGAAAGATGGAGATGTCTTGGAGATAAAAGGTATCCATTACATCATTCAAAAAGGTGCTTTTGTTAAGTTAGCATAAAGTACCATTCACTCTGAATCTTTAATTACTAATCCCCTAAAATTTTCCCATGAAACAAACGGCTTCCATTTGCTTTTTATGCTTATTGGTGTGTACCCTTACAGCGCAAAGAAGTGCAACAGATGTGCTGCAGTCTGCAGTTAAAAAAGAAATCAATCAATATCATGCTAAGGATTCTTTAGACAAGGTCAACTTGATCCGCTACAACCTTGTAGAAATGCCTTATGCAGACTCCTATGTTATTGATTCTAATGTAATTCATGAATTAGAAAATGCCTCTATTCAAGAGGTGAATTTATACTACACCGATTATCCTAAAGGAGCGAATTTAGACCAATTGAATACAGATCGAATTCGAAATTTGGCTGAATTTTTTCCAGCCATATTAGCTGATTCTATCACTCTAAATGTAATCAGGCAAATGGATTGTTCCACTCGAGCAGAAGCCAATCAAATGTATCATGGATTTGAGGTGATTACTAATGTAAAAAAATCCAAAGATCTCGCTTATGTGCATTTACGCTCGAATCGAGTAGAACCGGTAGTTTCAGCGGTCATGGAACGCCATGAATGGGAGGATCTGCTACTTATTGCAGATTTAACCAACAGCATGATTCCATATGTTTCTCAATTAATGCTATGGATAAAACTGAATATTAAGGACAACAATATCCGCCAATTTGTCTTCTTTAATGACGGAAATGGTAGACCAGCAAGATTTAAGAAGATTGGAGCTACCGGGGGCATTCACAAGTCCACTTCTCAGAATTATGAATTTATAGAGCGCATGGCACGGGCAGCAATTAGTTTATGTAGATCTAATTTTGATGTACCTGAGAATGATGTAGAAGGTGTACTGGTTGGATTACATTTTTGTCCAGATTGCAGCAACGTGGTCTTGATTGCCGATAATAACTCTGATATGCGTGATTATGAGCTCATCCAACAGATCAATCGTCCAATAAAGGTGATTCTTTGTGGGGTAAAAGATCAAATCAATACCGAGTATCTTGATTTAGCCAGAGCAACAGGAGGTTCCGTTCATACTATGGAGGATGACCTAGAAGCATTAACACAGT
>CAJXMP010000233.1 GCA_913056515.1 uncultured Lewinella sp. | reverse complement strand
ACCCGATGTAACTTTTGTTCCTTTATGAATAGTTCTTAAGTCACAAGGAAACACTAAAACACTCCCTTTCTTAGGGTTTACCTTAATTTTATCTGTCAAAAACAATGTTGAACCACCTTCAAAATTATCATTTAAGTAAATTATTGTAGACAATATAAATTGTTTCTCTTTACTCTCGTCAATATGCCAATCATAATAATCATCTTTATTATAATATCTGTAAATATACGATGATGAAAAATCTTCACCTTTGTTATGAACATATGAAAATTTTTTAATTAATAAATTATCATTGAAATACTTTATATTGCATTGACTTATAATTTTATGACACAGTAAATCTGCTTCCCTGATAAGTGGTGATTTATCAGAAAGTTCAGTTAAAGGTATTGCGTGATTATTTCTAATCTTAGATTTAGCAGACTTGTATTCTAATAATATATCAGGACAAGACTCAATTAAATCCACAATAAGATCACAGTCTTCATGAGAAGCAAAATTCTCATATTCATAAATGAAATTATTATGTCTAATCAATTCCATATGTTTTATGTAAAATGGAGAATAGGAGACTCGAACTCCTGACCCCCTGCGTGCAAAGCAGGTGCTCTACCAACTGAGCTAATCCCCCTGGAGCCAAATAACAGACTCGAACTGTTGACCTTTGCTTTACAAAAGCACTGCTCTATCCAACTGAGCTAATTTGGCATACGGTCAAATTTGAGGTGTCCCCAATTAGAACCCCAAACTTTTTGTTTGGTTTCGACATCTCTACCGATATCAATAACTTGATATTCAGTATCAGTCAGCAGAATATTATTTTCTAGGAAAGTTTGTTTACCTTGCCACTGAACATAACATTCACAAGTAGAAGTGCCACCTTTAAATGTCTTTTCTCCTGCTTGTTCAAATATAACATCACAACCCTCACGGTATGTCAAGTGTGTATCAGAAATTTCTTCTAGATTTTTACACCCAACAAAACGATCTGGTGCATTCAGTTCGTAATTCTTCAGACGATACTTGCCGTCCTCTTCAATTACATCAATAACGAATTGACGATATGGTCTCTGTTGTGCATAATTATATGCTTGCTCACCATAAAACCTCGTGTCTCTAATCTTTACATGCTTAATGTGAATGTGAGCATAACGAGTAGGGTGACTCTGTGCTTGTTTTTTATTAGAGAAGTGACCTTCAAGTAATTCAAGAAACGTGTTCATCGGGCAAAACTTCAGGGTTAACGAGTTCTAATTCAAACAATACTGGGTGGCATTCTTCAGCAATCAAGTAATCAGAATACCTAAAGATATCTTCTAAAGTATACTCTTGATTGAGTGCTGCTTCAGACAAGATCCACTTGTCTTCTTTTTCTTCTCTTTCGAGAACGTCAAAAGCAAATGGCACACCCTCTACAAAATACATTAACACTGGTTCATTGTCAACGAAGACATGCTTTCTGCTAATTGTATACTTGTAAGTTTGGGACATTTGCTTTGTCAGGGTTTCCTGGTAATACTATTTACACAGGAAATAGGACGAGAGGGACTTGAACCCTCACGATTGTAATAATCAACAGATTTTAAGTCTGGTGTGTCTACCAATTCCACCACCGTCCCATTTACTTATAATAACATCAAAGCTCTTAAAAGTCAAGCTATGACTCCCTTTGAACCCTGACAGAGTTATTGTACTGAGGTTTTCAATTTTTGTCAAGCAACCAATTGATGTTCAGTACACACCTTTCGGGAGTATCTGTTTGGAATGTTCCTCCATGTAATCTTTCGTTAGGAAAAATTACTATTCTGTTTTTTATACTATCAATTTCTCTGTATGGATCTTTAAATAGCGTTTTACCATTACATGTGTTAAAATAGTAGATAGCAGTCATTCCTTTGCCAACATTTTCTTCAGTAGGATCCCAATGCCATCCAGAAAAAGAATTTTCTGGTTTCCATGGTGTTAAATTAATTTTTACTTTTTCCAACTGACCTTTTTTAATTCCCAATTCTTTAAACAAGGGAAATAATAGTTTTAATGCGGTAGTGTTAATTGATAAAGGACTAATACCCCCATATTCAGTATAATCACTTCCATACTTAGGATTTTCTCTTACATAAAGTAATCTACACATATGTCTGTTTAAATATTCAGGCATATCAACTTTAAATCCTCGATCATTCTTCTCTTTTGGTAGAATAGTTCCCCAAGACCAAGTAAAATCAACACCTTTAACTAATGATAAAAATTTTTTGGAGAAGTTTTGTGGATTGAAATTGTCTATTACCGTGATGTCATTTCTATCATAAATCATGTCAACTTTTTTACCAAAAAAATAGCGGAGAAATTTTTTCCAAATTTACGTAATCAAAATATCAATTTAGGTAAATCATTGGAGCACTAACAGAAACTTCGCTTGGCGTGACACTTACCTTAGAAGACTTGCCAAACTCTAGTGTTGCTGACTTGCTATCGATATTTATAGCACCTAGTTTGGGACCAGTCTGTACGCTAAACTTGGACTGTTCCAACGCCATTGAAGCAAGATTTTTACCAACCTCAAATTTAAATCCACCTTCTCTATTAGTAAATTGTAAAAGACTGGATGAATTAATTTCAAATCCAGGAAGTTGTTTTTTGCTGTTGGGTAGCACATCGATAAGATAGTTTTGTAATTGAGATGCCTTTGATCCAACTCCATTGATTTTTGTCAGACCTTTACCTTGTACTACGTTGGCATAATCTCCTAAAATTTTGGCACCATAATCTCTATCAACATTTAAAATGTAATTGCCAGTGACATCAGTTTTATATTCTCCCTTAACACCTACACTGTACGATCCATTGACAATATATCTAATACTACCAGGAGTATTGATGCTAACTGTAGATCCTGGTTTGTTTTGATCTACTTTTACTTCTCCAGCACCTGTAGTATAATCTCCACCACTTAAATTTTTATTAAAGAATGCTGCTTCCATATTGACAGAAGAACCAGTAAGATTAATCTTACCTCCGTTTTCTCCCGCTGAAATGTTAATGTCTTTATTCGATCGTAAGTTTAATGTACTACCAGAATTAATAGTTACATTATCTCCCTTGATGGCAACGTCTCCACCTAATGCTTCAATCATTACAGGACCATAAACCTTCAGTGAATATGATGGTAGAGATGATTCATCTACGTTACCATTTTCATCTGTCTTTTTATCAACAACACCACCATCATCACGACCAGTAACCTCCACAACAATTGACTTTGCTTTTGTCATTTGTTGCTGGACATTTGTAATCATCTTGCCACCACACCCAGCCTGTCCTGGTGGTCCAGCAGCTAGAGTGATGTTATTGTTATTGTCAAAGTGTAAAGCGACTTTACCATTGTAAAGTGCTAGACCTTGACTACCATCAGAAAAACTATATGATGTCAGGTTGAATCCACCGATAACTTGTGAGAAATCTGGTATAGGACCTTCTGCCCAATAGTTATCAGCTAACGATGGATCGTAACTAAATCCACCAGCAACTTTGCTTTGGGTTTCTTCTGATGGTGGTTGGTTTACTGAGTCTGGCATAATTCTTTATGGACAATCAACGTAACGACCAGTACCAATCTTGGCATAACCCTGGTCTTCATACTCCTTAGTATCTAGGCAGACAACGGAGGGAACTACACGGGCACCTGATCCTCCCCCACCTACAATCTTAACGATAGGAATTTCATTCCACGTAGATGTTCTATCTGTTGGTTGAATACTAATCACATAACCTCTCTCGTCGATAAGAGCAGTGGCAAGACCAGCAACTCCATCAACATATACATCAGGTGCTTCTGTATATCCCTGACCAGGACTAATAATTGTATAAGAGTCAATCACACATCGTAGATCTCCAGGTTCGTTGATATTATATCCTGTACCAGTTCTAGTAACACGAAGCTCACTAACTCTCCCCGTTGGATCTGTTAGGGCGACGGCAGAAGCACCATATCCTGGTCCAGTAATGATAACTTTTGGTGGGAAGATATAAGGACAACCTTTATCGATGATGGGGATACTAATGATGCTTCCATTGGCATCTGTGATTGGTTTGCCAGCAATAGGTTTATCGAGGCATGGTCTCTTCGGTGGCAGAGGTGGTTCATCTTCTTCATCTGATTGATCGAGGATAACAACATCAGCTGTAGCACCTGTGCCATTAATAACGAAGGTCATAACTTCTGATCCTTCGATCTCTGTATCGTCGGTAATACCAATGTAAACAGTTGCTTGGTTGTTAATTACTGTGAACACACCAAATAAAGATTCTGAAACAACATCAGTTTTCTTGATACCATCTCCATACAATGTATACTGTAAGTTTGTACCACTAGGAACATTTTCTGTAGTAATACGATAGACA
>CAJXMP010000232.1 GCA_913056515.1 uncultured Lewinella sp. | reverse complement strand
AGAATCATCAATTCTGATGCTTTCAATTGTTCTACTATCAGATAGAGGACCAACAATTCTATTTTCCTGAACAAGAGCTTCTAATCCACCATCATCAATGGTTGGCTGGAACTGTTGGAATGCTTTTCCTACTTTATCGTAGTAATTATCAAGATCTTCTCTATCTGCATATTCCATAATGCAGATCTTATGGTGAGAATACTCAGGAATTGCTAGTTCTGTAGATCCTTTCTTATAGTATACTTTACCAACACCAGCGGCATTATCATACAAAGGAGAGTTGGAGGATAGATCACCATCTTTAATGGTAAACTGCCAGAGATAACAACCACCAGTTAGATTGAAGATCGATGTTCTCTGCTGGGTTCCGTCAATGGGATCAGGAACATATAGAGGACGAACGATGGTACGACGAAGGTCATAACCGATAAGAGAACAACCTCTAGGGACAATAGCGCCACCATCAGGAGCATTGAATTTGTAGAGAACATTGTCTGGATTAGAAAGATCTAGGATGCTGTTGTCTTGCCACTCTTCAATTGCTTGGTTGAAGTTGAAGATAGGAATATCACCAGTTACTTGAATTTGAGATAGGGAACTTAAGTCTCCATCAGTAAATACAGTGGTAACAATACCAACCAAACTATCAATGGCATCTTGTACATCAATACAAGTAGCAGCGTTACCAGATGGTAGATTGGGAAGAGTTGGTTCGTTAGTTTCGTATCCAGAATATCTAGCAGGACCAGGAAGAATAGTAAGATCTTTAAAGTAAAGCTGGTTTGTAATCGCTTGCTTCATGTACTTGCCAGCGGCATTGAAAGCGATTACTGATTGTGCTTCTTCTCCTAAAAGACCATCAGTAATTTGAAGACCATTCTTATCAAAATACGCTTTAACAAAATTAATTACACTACCATTACCACCATTAGGAAGGTCGGCAGAAACAGCATCAAGTAAATATCCAAGGTCACGCTTACACTTAGATTCACCAGGACCTACATCAGATGTAGTTTCATCAGGAAATCCGTCAAGCGATCCTTGTAAGAAATATGTTTCAATAAGTGCTGCTAATGTATCAATATTATTCTTAATACCAGCACAAGAGTTTGGATCATAATCATACCCAGATCCAGTTCCAGCGGGATCATGAGTTAGAGTAAAATCTTTATATCCAAGTTGATTACTTAGTGCTTCCTTCATCAAGACAACTGCTTGATCAAAGACAATCTTTGATTGCTGCTCCTCACCCTGAAGACCATCATCTACCCATCCACTACCTTCGGCGTTAAAGTAGTTTTGGATATACTTTCTAGTGTAGACGTTACCGCCGCCAAGAGATAAATCAAGGGAGATAGCATCAATATAGAAACCAGTGTCACGGTAGCACTTAGACGTACCAATACCAATATCAAAATCAGTAGAATCTGCTGGAAGAGCATCTAGTGTCTCTGTCTTTTCAGCAACTAAACAATCGCCTAGGATGGACAGTAAGTTGTCTAGGGTAGTTTGAATAGTAGCACAGTTGTTTGCCCCATAGTTTTCGGACTGAGATGGGTCTGTAGTGATGTTAGCATCAGAATACCAACTAGTTACATCAACAGTCTTGTTAGAGGTTGTTGGGAAATACTGAGTATTGCTAATAGTTTGATTAGCAGGGTATCCCTGATCTACTCTAGGGTTCTGTACAGCAATTTTTGCCAATTGCTTGGCAAAAGACATAGCATAAATTGTGGCATTTAGTTCTGCTTGATCACCAGCATTTTGATCAGAACTTTCATCGATAGCATAAGCGAGAATCTCAGTTCCTGCTTCGTTAAAGTATGTTCTGGTAAATTTCTGGGTAAATCTGCTGCCACCGAACATCATGTCTAGAGCCATGTGCTCTACCCAATATCCAATGTCACGCTTACACTTAGCTTGTGTAGTAGCAACCTCAGGGTATTCAGACAGCATTGCTGTCCATGTTTCGTCAACAATGTTTGTCTTGTTCTTAAGAATTAAGCGATAAGCAGATGCTCTTCTATTGAAATTATCTTGCCCTAAAGCAGAATCTCCAGGAATTACCCAATCGCTGGCAAATAAACCCGTAGATTGACCTTCAAGATAATCAATAGTGAGTTGACCAACAGATCTTGCTTGGATAAACTCTTTGTTTTTTTGGATCAAACGATACGCAGACTGACCCCTACGAAGTGGGTCAGGAGATCCATTAGGAAGAATCTCATCACCAGGAACTACCCAATCTGTACCCCAGGCAGATTCATCATAATCAATGACAATTTGACCAAAAGCACGGTCAATAATTTCTTGACGGTTACCAACAATTAATTCTTTAGCGTTATAATAACGCTGCTTATCATTACCAGCAGAAGTAAGAGTTCTTAGACCAGGACGGTTGTCAATGTAGTGATCACCAGGCATCAGCATGATGCTGAACTGGTCAAACCTATCTGGTGTCGATCTACCATTCTCAGCAGGTAAGAAAGAGTATCTCGCTACTTCAATAAAGGCTCTCTGGATAGTCTTAAAAGGACGTAGGGGACTATTACCCCTATTGTCTAATTCATCAGTAGCATTAAAGTCGTCTGGAGATACATACAAGTATTTTCCAGTCTTACTTGAGTATAGATTATCAAGTCTTGTAAGAGCCATAATTAGCGCCGTAACCTAAGGTTGTCTTCTTCTTCTTTGTATTTATACACCTCAGACAAGGTGAAAGGGCACGTAAGATTTACATTTAAAACAACTCTAGCAGAAGATTTTTTGGGAGGGGAACTAGCATGATAATGATGAGCATCAAATATAACAACTCGCCCTTGTTTTGGTGAAATTCTTCGTTCTACTTCCATCCCAAATTTGTCTTTAAAAAACCAAGTGTCTCCATCGGAATTATTAACATAATACAGCATCGATACATCATGTCGTTTATCACCAAATGTGGGGTCTACATGAGGAGGATTGTGATACTCTTTGCTAGGATTAGGTAAAAGATCTCTAGTTATTAGGTTTAATTTTGATCTATGTACATGAAAGTCTTCGTTTTTATCTCCAAATTCTGATATTAGAGCATGATTAATAACAACCAAAAAGAAATGAAACATGGGGCATCGTATTTCACTACCAATTAGCAAAGAATGTACTAATTGAGCAGAATCAACGACATTTGGGTTTTTGAACGCTTCCGTTTTATTATAATCAGCCGAAACTGTAGAAAATCCACCCGTAGGCATTTGCCAGTCAAATTTAGGGTCAAATACCATTTCACCCGCTAAATTAACTAAATCGAAAGGAACAGAATTGTCAATTACTGAAATCATGGCGATTTAGATCAAAAACATTACTAAAATGTGGTCCATTAGTTCTCACATAATGTAAAAACACCTGAGTATACTTTTCACCAGTATATGGTTTTCTCCAGTGCTCTGCTTCATTCCCCAAATATAAAACAGCATCTCCTGGTTTTAACACTTTTTCTTCGCCATTTACGTAAAACGGCCATTCTTCGTCTCCACGTAAGTGGCATGTAATTGATATTTCACATCTCGTAGCGTCCACATGTGGTTTTAAGTCACACCCATTTTTATACACTCTAGCAAAAGAATATGTGGGGACAACACCCTCTCCTAAAAATTCTGATAATGCTCCATTCTTGTCACAAAGTAATTGTAGAAATGGAGCGTAATTATAAAAAGCAGATGATTTAGGACATTGAGAATCTCCTCCTATTCCACCAGTTGTACAAAATGACTCAAAATCATCCGCCAAGGAATATGCCAATTCCTTATTGATAAACTCGTTTAGATAAATGTATTTCGTCCTTTTTAATAAATTATACATTTTTTTCCCCTGTAAATTTAGAGAATTGTAGTATTTGTTGAAATAATCAGTACCACACAACATCGACTTTTTTAGCAAAAAAATAGCAGAGAAAATTTTCCCCAATTTTTTCTGCTTCTGGTGGCCATGCTTTTCAATCGCATCAGTGAGTTTACTAAATTATTCCGAGATTAACAGTTTGTTAACGAAAAATTGAACTTCACGCTGACATGGTATCAAGATTATCTTGCGTCTTCCTCAAATGGGTCTTTTAGTATTCCAGATGTCCCCAAATCATTTTTGTCCGCAAGTCGAAGGAAATTCCATTAATTTAGGCTGTTGAACTCTTAATCATAAATAAAAATCCTCTATTTTGCACAATGATCATGAAACAAAAAGTACCAACGTTTCCTGCATTTTTGGCTTATTTTTATGCATTTTTTTCATATTTTGGTGCACTGTCCTATAAGTTTAGAAAGTGGAAAATATTCTTGTATAGTTTTTTTACTAGAAGGATATGAATTTGCTAACGGAGTTTTTTTAAAATTTAAAACCTCTTTAATATTTGTGCTATCACATAGAACACACCGACGCCTTCGATAAAAAATTT
>CAJXMP010000231.1 GCA_913056515.1 uncultured Lewinella sp. | reverse complement strand
TCAGGAATTGAAAAAGTCATATTTTGAAAAATATTATGGGAATGGTTTCGATTATGCTTACAAATTTCCAGGTTTAACAAAAGTAATTCAATCGGCAGGTCGTGTTTTTAGATCTAACACAGACCGAGGTTTTGTAATATTTATGGGTCATCGATTTTCAACCGACTCTTATTTAAATTATTTACCAACAGATTATGATATAAAATTTAAGAATATCATTACTGAAATTAATCGATTTTGGTATCAGAATTAAATTGAATTATTTCGCCTTCATTTTCCCTTCATGGTAAACAATTACCACACAATCAACTTTATTCATTATCTGATATGCTAAAGGAGTTCTTAGTTGATTCCTTAAACCTTCATCATAAGTATGTCCAATTAATATTGCATCTGGTTCTCTACTTTTCGTAGCGGATACGATAGAAGATGTAAAATTATGACCAAACAGTATTATAGGGTTCATGTTTCTTAACTCTACTTTACTTGCTATATCATTCACATAGGTTTCAAAATTTTTCGATGATTCCAATACAGATGGATGTTCATTAACTCCATCTAAAGGTATCAATAATGGTATATCTACATAATTATATGCAAACACATCACTTTTCCTACCAAAATCATCAAGTATTTTAGCCCATCTTGCTAAATATGCATCTCTTTGATCCCCCGATAATAATGTAAATATGTTTCCAAATTCACTATATTTAAAACCCCCATACCTTGGTGGGTGAACTTGTATCACTGAACAAGTTACAACATCAACTAATCTTTTTGTCATTGATGTATTTAACATTCTATCCAATAATGAATTCTGTCTTCTTGAACCAATTACAATTAATTGGTAGTTTTTTCTGTTAAAAATCTCTATAAGCTTTTCAAATGGATCTCCATTCTCTTGTATTCTTGTATATTTAACAAAATTATTTCCTAATACTTCCTTTGCATAGTCAAATACACTATCATCATTGCCTATATTCACCATATCTACATGAATATTATATTTTGCTGCCAAATTCCGTAAAGCTTCCGGATACGAAAAATGTTCATGCTCCATCAAGAACTTGACTGGATCCCCTGCTTTACCACAACCAAAACACTTATAAATATTCTTTGCAGGCGATACCACAAAAGAAGGAGTTTTCTCATTATGAAAAGGACATAGACCTATCCGGTTGGATCCTCTTCTTTTGAGGTCAACAAAATCACCTACGACATCCTCAATTTGAGCCGCATTAAGAATTTCCTGGACGGTAGCTGGTGGAATCAATCTGTAGCACTTTTTAAATGAGCTATCAATTTAAGCTTTTTTCTAATGAACTAGAATCCTAAAGGGTTTTTAAAATAAATCAAAACCAATCATTTTGATTTTCAATTAGATAAAAAATTCAATTACATTTTATCTCAGAAGAAGTCACTTAGTTTTTTGGTCTTTGACCCAAAAACATTATTTTTGCCTTCGGTGAGGGCATTCGATAGACTCCTTCTAATCCCCCAGGCGGGAAACTGAGCAAGGGTACGAGGTCGAGCATTCGGTATGTCTCTCACCTTATTAATTTCTCCCCTCTTATTGATTATTCCATTTCCATAATTTATAGCCATGAAATTCTTTATTGATACAGCAAGTCTAGAACAAATTCAAGAGGCAAAAGATCTAGGAATCCTAGATGGTGTTACCACTAATCCATCTTTAATGGCCAAAGAGGGCATTTCAGGAGAAGCCAATATTCTAAATCATTACAAGAAAATCTGTGAAGTTATTTCTGGTGATGTAAGTGCGGAAGTTATTTCTACTGACTTTAAGGGTATGATTGAAGAGGGCAAGAAGCTTGCGGATATTGCACCAAATATTGTAGTTAAAGTACCCATGATTAAAGATGGCGTTAAAGCACTCAGTTGGTTTAGAGACAATGGTATTCGTACAAATTGCACACTAGTCTTCTCAGCAGGCCAAGCCATATTAGCTGCCAAAGCTGGAGCAACATATGTTTCCCCTTTTATCGGACGTGTAGATGATATTAGTTGGAATGGGATGGATTTAATTAGAGATATCGCAGAAATATATGCTGTTCAGATGTTTGATACAGAAATATTGGCTGCATCTATCCGATCTGCAAAGCACATTGTTGAATCGGCACAAAATGGTGCAGATGTGGTCACTTGTCCTTTGAGTTCAATATTGGGATTACTTAAACACCCACTAACAGACATTGGATTAGAAAAGTTTTTGGCAGATCACAAAAAAGCTGCACAATAAAAAAAGGCCTGACAATTGTCAGGCCTTTTTTTTGATAATCAATAGATTAAATGATTAGAACACAAAATCACATATTTAAATATTGTATTTATTTAAATAATTAAAATATATATGTTATTTTTATACTAATCGTTAGATTTTTATTTTGCTTCCCAAAGTGATTTAGAAATTTAACAGTCGGGTGATTTCTAAATAAGAGAGGGCGATATATCTATCTGCCCTCTTTTTTTTTAAGCATGGAACTCCATATCTTGCTTCAAAGAATAGCAGAATATGATTCAAGCCCAAAATATTTATAAATCGTACGATCAGTTACAAGTTTTAAAAGGCGTAAATCTTCAGATTGACCCATCGGAGATCGTCTCTATTATTGGTAAATCAGGATCGGGCAAATCAACATTGCTACATATTTTAGGGACATTAGATCAACCAGATAGTGGTCAAGTATTTATTGACGGTATAGACGTTTCTAAGTTAAATAGCAAAGAAGTGGCAGCACTTAGAAATACTAAAATTGGCTTCATTTTTCAATTCCACCATCTACTGCCAGAGTTTACTGCGCTTGAAAATGTATTAATTCCTTCCATGATTTTAAAAGATTATAGTCCAAAACAAGAGAAAAGAGCCCAGGAATTATTGGACTTTTTAGGGCTTAAGGATAGAATAAAGCACAAGCCCAATCAACTTTCTGGTGGAGAGCAACAAAGAGTTGCCGTTGCTCGAGCATTAATTAATCAGCCTGCCGTAATTTTTGCGGATGAACCCACGGGAAATTTGGATAGTGAGTCATCAGAAGAACTACACCAGTTATTACTCCAACTAAGAAATGAGTTTGGTCAAACTTTTGTGATAGTTACACACAGTAAAGAATTGTCAAAGATTTCAGATCGAACGATTATTATGCAAGATGGAATAATTTCCTAATGCCTAGTAAACCATCTTGTTTACAGTGTGAATGGGTGAAGGATAGTCTGCACCAAGCACGATATTAAACTCCTTTAATTCAGCTTCGCTAAGCTGAAAAGGCTTGTGGATATATTTTTTAGGCATGTCCTTTAAAGCTGGAATCCATTTACGCACTAAATCTCCATCTGGATCATATTTTTGAGCCTCTCTGAGGCAATTAAGCTCAACACCATCTTTTTCGTCACTACTTATCCCTGCAATATAATTCCACATGCCCCAAACAGAGCATGGATCATAATTGATAAAACTACTTTCAAAATACTCTGCGCCTAATCGCCAATCTAAGTTCATTGCATGAATTAAAAAACTAGCAACAATTTTCTTTTCATGGTTATGCAAATAACCTTTCGCAGCAAGTTTACGCATACAGGCGTCCACATAAGGAAAACCAGTTCTACCATCTTTCCAAATATTAAACAAGGTCGTATCAATGGACGCTTCATTATTAGGTTTCTGCTTGACTCCTCCTTTTTCAAAAATCAGCTCTCTATACTTTTTCCCCATTAATCGGTAAAAGTCCCTCCACAATAAGATGGTTTTCACATAATCAGATAAAGCGGGGTCTCCACCACGCATGCGCCATTTTTCAGACCTGTGATATAATTGTTTAGGAGATAAGCAACCGTCAGCCAAATAGACAAAAACCATTTCTAAAACCGGTTTGACCTCCTTGAATTTTTGTTTCTCTTCTACTATTAGATGAGTCAACTGCCTTAGGTTCGTCATTGCAGCATCCTCTCCCCCTTTCAATTCAAAATTATAATCCCCCCAGAATTCTGGTACATCTCCAAAATCAAAATTAATTTTTGGTTTAAAAGAAGGAATTTCAACCTCTTCAAGTGGAAGCCGAACAGGAATAATCCTTTCTACCTCCTTTCTAAATTGAATAAAATTATCCGGAGCATGTGTAATTGGAAAAGGAAGGTCGGATGTATAGTATAACATTTTCCCTCTAGAATACCTGACTTCCCTACCGATAGACCACAGCAATTTCTCTAATGATTCTTGCCTAAAAACTTCATCTCGAGTTCTCTCTCTATTACAATACACGGCGTCAATATCAAACTCTCGAGCCAGTTGAAATAGCACCTCTTCTGATATACCACTTCGGACAACTAGATGACTGCCACGTTTCAATAAGTTAGCCCTTAAATTTTCAACAGATTCAGCAATAAAAACAGAACGAATAACACCTGTTTTATCGGTTTTTAGAATTTCAGTTTT
>CAJXMP010000230.1 GCA_913056515.1 uncultured Lewinella sp. | reverse complement strand
TCACTAAATCCTTGACCATCTAGGTTTCTAAACATCCGATTAGGTACTATAGTACTAAAATCTGGAGCACCAGTACCCAAATAAAAATCTTTCCATCCATCATTATCCAAATCCCCATAATTACAGCCCATTGTATAGAAAGATTTATTTAGACCATATGCCATACTTCGATCTTCAAAAGAACCATTTCCATTATTAATATACAATTTGGATTCCTCTCCTTTAGGAGCCTTACCTAGTAACTCCCGTGCATAATCACCTGCAATATCATTCTGATTTTTTAAATCATAACTACTCACAAAAATATCCTCTAGTCCATCATTATTTACATCAAAGAACCAACATGGAAAACTAAATAATGGTGCCCCAATCTTTGCTTGTACTGAAACATCTATAAATTGACCTTTTTGATTTAGATACAATTTATTTTGACCAGATAAATTAGAGATATACAAATCAGGCCATTTATCATTATTGATATCACCAAAACTAACCCCTTTCACAAAACTAAATAGACCACCTAATCCATACTCGGCGGCTGATTCTATAAATGTACCATCCTGTTGATTAATATATAATTCGCAGGCATGCTGGTTTGGCCCCTTACTTTCATTTCCAATGAATAAATCTAAATATCCATCCTTGTTTACATCCGCCCATGAAGCTGATTGTGTTGGATGTAAGGAATATAACCCAGCTGAGCGAGTAACATCCTTAAAATTACCCTCACCATCATTTTCTAATAATGAATTTGGATGATTTCCTCCTACATCTAACCATGCCCCTCGAAGGACTAATATGTCGATGTCTCCATCATTATCATAGTCTGCTTGAACACAATTTAATCCACTAACAATTCCGCTCAATCCAGCTGCCATAGTTTTATTTTCAAAGCCAGAACCCGTATTTATGAATAGTTTACACTGATCTTGCATACCATAAGAGGTCATAAATAAATCCAACCAACCGTCTTGATTGAAATCATCCGCAATGACTCCACCTGAAAGACCATTTTGTGCAAGGCCTAAATCCATGGCTACCTCATTGAAAGCAGTAAAGTTTAAATCCTCCATGGCACTATTTGGATAAGGCAAGCTGAATGATTGTTGGACTTCGTTAGGATTAGTACCTAAAGTCATTTGAGCCAAATTAATCAGCCATTTATATTTTTCACTTGGAAAATTATTTTGCAGCAAACTATATATCCGAATGGCTCCCTGTGAACCCATTTTGTCAGCATGAAAAGCCGGTTCTTGAAGCGGAACGATACAGGAAAACGCATTGTGATTAGCTTGACAATTATCAATCTCACCCTTTCTCAGATAAGCTAATGCTAATATTTCTAGCAACAATTTGGTATCCGGGTTTAATACTTCCTCATAAGTCAAATTTCTATCCTTTAAAAACTGCTCAATCTCATTGATAACTTGGTCTTGTTTACCTGCATTCAATAATTGAGCACAATACTGAAACCAAATATTTATTTTTTGATTTTCTGGAGCTGCATCTAATTGAGATTTATACAAATCAGCCAAACGATTATTCCAATGATAATAAACCCTAGGATTACCATTTATAACTAGTTGCCTTAATTCTTCTACCATCGCTGCAGTCTCAGCGTCACCAGTACTCACCTGGTCTTCTTTAGTAGATTCAGGTGAACTGCAGGAAAATAATACCAAAATCAAAAACCAAATTCTTTTCATATGCCCTAATACAATTACTCTATTCAATGTTAATATCGTGCTGCTGTTTAAATACAATATTGTTATTTATTTATATACTCTAAACGTCTTGATAGCTTGATAAGTACGTCCATTCCGATCTTTAGCCCTTACCTCAATCACATGACGACCTACAGGCCAATCGGTACCTAAATCCGCCTCCCACAAGTGAGCCGATGCTTGAGGATTAGAAATAGGTCGTCCAATATTGGGTTTATTAACCAATTGAGGATCATTTTCCCATTTTTCTGGAACCTCTAAATATTTCAGATTTTCCCAGCGCTCATAAACCTTTAAGTAATAGGGATCATACTTATTGATTTTAGCCATGGGTTTCCAACTCGTTAGCCCTTCTACTCGATACTCTACTTCTGATTGCTCACATCCATTAAAAAAGTTGACGCTTAATAGCGTAGTATCCATAGACCCAGCCAATATCCCTCTAGGCACATGAATATTCATTTGATGACTTTCAGGGCTCCCCGCCACCTTCCAATCAATCAAATAATCTACCCCGTTAAACGCTATCATGGCATATCCATTGGGTGTACCATCACGCATCATGGTCATAGGTACATCTACCTCATTTTTATAGCCTCTCCACCAGCTACCCGATGTTGTGCCAACATTAAAATGATGATGTGGAATATCCCTCGACCAATCGGAAGACTCCGCATGAAAATACTTATGCTCTTGAACATGAGTATGAGCAGAAATGGAAAGTGTATTTGGAAAATCTTGGAGTAAGTCAAAAAGTGCCTTTTGATCACTTTTCCTAAAATACTTACCATGTTTTTCTAATGGAATATGCATAGCTAATACCACTAAGTGGGATTTAGGCACATACTTGAGGTAATTTTCAACAAACAGCAATTGATCTGGCCTCAAACCACCCACATACTGCTTAGAACCGACCTTGCTTTCATGAATCACATCATCTACCACAATAAAATGCACTTCACCATATTCAAAGGCATATGTGGCTGGACCAAAAACACGATTAAATGTTTCATCAGCCCACTCATCTGTTGGAGCCATATAATTTACATCATGATTACCCAATACACTGTACCAGGGTATCCCAATCTTGGCAATCAACTGATTAATCGGACCATATAAGTCTAAATCATCCCCTACTACATCACCCATAGTCATACCAAATTCTAAATCAGACTGACCGATCAATTCTGGAATAATATCATCCCCTAAAAAATCAACTTGTTCTATAGTGTAAGGCTGAGGATCACCAAATACTACTGCCTTAAATTTAGGATCTTCTTCTACAGCATATAAGGGAAAATCAAGGCTACTTGGTAAAGGACCAGTGGGAGATACCCCAGCATATTTGAACCCAGCAGGATATCCCTCGGGTTTGTGCAAATAATAAAATTGAGGCAGATTATCCTCATTCAAGGGACATTGCCAGGCACTTGGCTTTATAACAAAAAATACATCATCTCCGGTTGCCGGTAATTCATAGTAGCCGTTGGCATCTGTCTTAGCTACTTCTACTGAGTTCGAAACCAACACATTTGGGATGCCAGGTTCTCCTGCTTCTTTGATTTGATTCGCATTCGAATCATGGTACACAAAACCTTTTGCCATTCCTTGAAAATCTGAAGCTTGTTTACTGGATTTTCTACTTTGAGCATAATTAGATAAGGGAATTGAAATAATCAATAAAATAAGGATAAGTAATCTATATGGATTCATGGTGCATTTTAGATAAAAGATAAGCAAATCATTTCACCAAAAGATAAGAATGCTTAATATTCTTGATTCCACTATTCAATATCCTCATCATTAATATTTAAGGTGCAGCTGATTGAACCACCACCAAGGGTGTTTTCTTCTAAAATAGTATACAACCAATTAGTCTCCTCGAATGGATCAATTGTAATTATAAGAGAATCTAGGCCTTGCACCCAAAAAGCTAAACTATCTAATTCCCAAACCTCACATTGACCAAATGGACTTACTTTCCCTATACTAGTATAGCTATAAATATTCGAATCACCTTGACTAGGTATTACTATACTATCCTCTAGAACCCCAACCCAAGTTACAATGGGATAACTAGACTGATTCACAATATTATAATTTTGCTCCAGTGCTGGATCGACTTGTAAATTACGATCCCTGCAGGCACAAATAAATAATACCATAATTCCTATAAATACTAATACGCTGTTCTTCATAAAACTCAAAATCTATCTCTTAAATCCATAACAGGTTTTTCGAAGTATCTGTACATCAAGCTAGATACGACCACAACCACTAACCAGTAGATGCCATATTTAACCATACCATCTAAGCCCCCATTAGGTTCAAAATTATCTCGAATGACTTCCGCAACTAAAGCCAAATTGATCAAGTACATGGAATAAGAAATCTTAGATATATGAACCGTCCATTTTGCTACCCGTCCATAACCCCTCTTAATGGAATATGCGATTGGTAAAACAAATAATACAGCTAAAGGAACCAATGAAAAATACATGGTTTGCTTATACCAATAGGGCTCTGCAGGATTAATGAGTACAAATGCTCCTAAACCAATACCCAAAAACAATCCAACCCATTTCCACTTACTCCAAATTGCCTCATAGTAATGACAAAACCATGCGCCTAGTAAGCCATACCCTATACTATCTAAGCGACTCAATACCGTTTTTCGAAATAATATATCCCACTCAAAATCACTTATGGAAGCATCTAATAATGAAAACC
>CAJXMP010000229.1 GCA_913056515.1 uncultured Lewinella sp. | reverse complement strand
GTTATAGTACGGATATACAAAAGAGGTTTGCACAGAAGTCATGTTAATTCTTTGCTACATGGTTTACGCCTCTGTAGGATCTGTTGGAAGAGGAATATACTGCTCGAAGCTGCTTGCGCTGATTAGATGCTCTTGTGTCAATAGAAGTTGCACCTCCTACTCCTCCAATAGTATAATCCTTGGCTTCCATACCAATGCTGAACTCTCGATTACGCATCACATCATTCAATCCGCCCCAAGTACTCCAATATACACCTCCATTCTCTAGTTCATTCATTGGTACTCCATTGAAATAAACAGTAGAATGCGAAGCGTCTAGACCTCTAATTCTAAATCTCGCAGCACTAAAAGTAAATGCAGCTAGAGAAGAGAACACATCGTCTGATTGTGCAACCAAGGAAGATACCCCCTGATTATTATTGATGTCATCTAATTCTGACTCTGTAATCAATACTACCGGCAAAAGGTCGTCTTGATTGGACACTGCTGGAGGAAACTTAATCACTCCTAAGTCTTGAACACCATCTCCCTCTACATTGAATAGTTGTGAGATAGTAGTATACCCAGGCAGTGCAAAAGTAAAATTAAGTACCTCTACATCATTGGGTAAATTAAAAGAAAATCTACCTTCAAAATCGGTGGTAGTCTGGTCCAATTCACATCGGACCTCAACATTAGGAAGTGCTTCTCCAGATTCCGAATCTACGACCTGCCCCTGAAATAGGATAAGCTGAGCAGATATTAGATTTGGGATACTAAATAAGACTAGACCTAAAAAAAGTGATTTTAATTTCATTCTAAACTTTTTCTAAGTTGTAAATCAAAAATGGTTCGCTAAATTAGTGTTTTGAGTCGTTTTAAAAAAAATTAAAGTTGTATTTAATCCCATTTGCACAATATCCGAAGTTAAATAATGGAAAAGAGTTGAATTAACTGTGTGAATTCTTTTAGCTTTGGTTGAATTTTCAAATAACATTGAACTAATGAAACACTTATTCCTTCTAGCTTGCATATGCTTTAGCATGCAGGTATTTGGACAAGACCAACAATATCAAGTTAGTCTTGTTGGATTTTATAATTTGGAGAACTTATTTGATACTTTAGATACTCCAGACAAGCATGATTCTGAATTCACACCAACAGGATCTAAAGCTTATAATACAAGCATCTATTTAGATAAATTAGGGAAACTCGATAAGGTTATTTCACAAATAGGAACTGACCTTAGTCCAGATGGCCTAGCTGTTGTAGGTGTGTGCGAGGTGGAGAACAAAAAAGTATTACTTGATTTAGTTCAGGAGAAAGGGATTGCCTCTAGGAATTATCAAGTCGTACATCATGAATCCAATGATTTTAGAGGGATTGATAATGCTTTACTTTATAATCCAAAATACTTCCAGTTGGATCAAAGTCAGGTTTATGAAGTTGAATTGCCTATGGTCAATGGGGAAAAACGAACTACAAGAGATATTCTGCATGTTAGTGGATCCTTAGCCGGAGAACGCATTCATTTCTTAGTTAATCACTGGCCAAGTCGATCAGGTGGCGAAAAAGGCTCTGCACCCAAAAGGGCTGCTGCCGCAAAAAAATGTAGACAAATAGTAGATAATATTTATAAAGCTGAACCCAATGCACAAATCGTGATTATGGGCGATTTGAATGATGATCCCGCGGATCCTTCTGTCATGGAACATTTAGGCGTACAAGTCAAAGAATCCAAAGTTAGGAATAATGACTTATTCAACCCCTACTATAAAATCCATAAGGGTGGCGATGGAACACTTTGCTACAGAGGAAACTGGAATCTATTTGATCAAATCATAGTTTCTCAAGACCTTATGGAGGAGGATGGATTCTATTACAAACAAGCCCATATCTTCAAGAAACAATGGATGTTTACCAAGGAAGGTAGATATAAAGGTTATCCACTAAGAACCTTTGGAGGTAGCACCTATTTGGGTGGTTACAGTGACCACTTCCCAAGCTATATTGTACTATTGAAAAAAATATAAGATTAAGCAGGACAGTTGTCCTGCTTTTTTTATGCGAATAATAAAGCCGTAATGACCAAAATAGAAAATGCCATGGAAGCAATACCATTTGTAGTAAAAAAAGCTAAGCCCACTCTACTTAAGTCTGTAGGACTTACCAAACGTTGTTGAAACACCAACATCCCGCTAAATAATAGGTAAGCAACAAGTAGCAACCACATAATCGAAGGCAACTGTAAATACACTAAATATAATGCCCCTCCTAATGCCATCGAAGAGCAAAAATGAAGGCATCGAGAAATGAACAGGGCTCTCTTTTTCCCAAAAAAGGAAGGAATAGAAAACAAGCCTTCTTCTTGATCGAAATCTGCATCCTGCAGTGCATAAATTATATCAAAGCCAGACACCCAAAACAAAACACCTAAGCCAATTAAAACTGGAATCCAATCAAATGCACCTGTAACAGCTAAATACGCACCTATTGGAGCCAAGCCTAAACCTAGACCTAATATCAAATGACAAAGAAAAGTGAATCGTTTGGTTAAGCTATATCCTAATATTACAGCTAAGGCAACAGGTGATAAATAAAAACAAAGTGGATTGATAAAATAGGTGACGGCAATAAATGCTAAACTATTGACCAATACAAAAGCTAAAGCAGACTTAGGCTTAATTGCGCCCGAAGGAATTTCTCTTTGTGCTGTCCTTGGATTGGATTGATCAATGTCCCGGTCTATATATCGATTGAAAGCCATCGCAGCACTTCTAGCGAAGACCATACATAACACCACATAAAGAAATAAGATCCAATCCATAGTCATTTCGGATTTCAGCAAGCCCAAAACAAATCCAAGTATTGCAAATGGAAGTGCAAAAATGGTATGCGAAAACTTAATCATGGATAAATACTTCTTCATAGCGATTTCAACATTTTGGGCAAAAATACAAAAGGCCATTCAAAAAGAATGGCCTTTCGCATATTTCTATATCAGTCCAATATTAGTTAGCCTGTGGCGTAACTTGTACTGGAGGAGCTTGTCTTTCTACTCCATTTACCTCTCCAGAGATGTAAAGGAATGTTTGAGCAGGCTCTGTATTAGCTGTAATTGTTACTTTCTTCTTCTGCGCTTTGTTCTTTCCTTTAGAATCGAACTTCACACGGATTTCACCAGTAGCTCCAGGCATAACTGGCTCTTTCGGCCAATCTGGAACAGTACATCCACATGATCCTTTTGCATTAGAAATTACTAATGGCTCAGATCCAGTGTTTGTGAAAGTATATGTGTGCTCAACCACCTCACCTGCATCAACAGTACCGAAGTTGTACTCTGACTCATCGAATGTGATTGTAGTTGTTGGTCCAGTTGGAGCAGCCTGCGCATTGTCAGGTGTCAATGAACTTTCTTGGTTAGCAACTGGCTGTACTGCAGCATTATCTGTCGCAGCAGCATCTGTAGTGTTTTCTCCTTCATTTTGGCAAGCTACCAATGTAGCACCCATTGCTAGAGCTAAAAGACCTAATTTTACGTTCTTAAGCATGATAGAATAAATTAATGTTATTAAAAGGTTTTGGTCAAATTTAATAGGATTTGAATTTATAGCTTGTTAATCCAAATCGAAAGATTGTTAATGAGCTGTTAATGCCAGCTTATCAAACTAATAAAGTGCTCAAAATACGGATTGTTCAACTCAATTGCCACTCTTTTTTTGCAACCATTTGACAAGAGTGTCGTCATTTAGGGTGAAAGACTGCTGTTTTAAGTGGTTTTAATTTTTATCTTTAGCAAACAACCAAAATCTTATATCTATGAAAAAATATTGCGTTTTCTTTTTGGCAATGGTTTTTATGACCCTTAATGCTCAAGCTCAACTTACTTTCTCAACAGTATCTGTTGATGGAGAATCTTTAAGCACAGTTCCCAGATATTCTTGGGGAATTCCTTTAGAAAAGAAAATCAAAACAAAGAAAGACGTTGTATTTGCCATTGGAGCAACCTTCAACAATTTCGGAATCATCTTTGATCGATTAGAAAACGGTCAAACAGATCGTCATAAGCACAGAACGTGGTCTTTTGGTCCATCAGGAGGTGTTTATTTTGGTCTAGGTAAGAAAATGGTGGTAGGTCTTAGTGGAACTGTTAGTTATAACTTCCACTACAAGCATAAAATTTTCCCAAATGGCAACAGAAAAGATAAGGTTGTCAATGATAGAGAATGGTTTTCTGATAAAGTAGATCCAATCAACTTAGTACCAAGATTTTCGATTGGTACAAAGAAAGGATTTATGTTGTACGGAGAATATTTCTTTTCTAATCTCTTTAATACGGATTATACGGATGAAATGGGCGCAATGCCTTTTGCAGGATTTGAAGTGACTCGATTTAATATTGGTATATCTTCAGATTTGAATGATTCATTTGAAGACAAAGAGAAAATTGTAGCACCACAAACGGATGTTTCACTATA
>CAJXMP010000228.1 GCA_913056515.1 uncultured Lewinella sp. | reverse complement strand
TTTGATGGCAATGAAAATTTAATCATGAAACCCGGTGTTGGAACAGGTTTTCTAATTGGAAATATAGCATTGGATTATTCTTTTACTAATCTAGTTGCCAACAACGCCTTATATTCACATATCATATCCCTAAAATTGAATATGAAGGGAAATTCTGACGAATAAATTGCGTATTGCTCTTTCATTATTAAGAAAAAGCAAATACTTTTGAATATACACAAGTACCTTAAGTTATTGGGTCTATAACTATAATAATAACGGGTTGGATTTGATGTAACTAGGGCGGGCCTCAGCTCTTCGGAGTTTTGCCTCGGCGAACAAGGGGATTACCGAACTACATTAGCTGCCTAAATCTTGATTCACTGGGGTCCAAATAACACCTCGGGTGCTTGTGTTACTTTTTACATTGGAGGAATGACATTCTTGAAATGCCCATTCAGGTTGATTTTACGCATAACCACATCCTTCACTTTTTCCTCTGGTGTAATGCCCTCCACATATTGACTTAGATATTTGATACGTGCGGATTCTTTTTTCAGACACAGTAGCTCATACTCCTGCTTCAAGCTTAAGCCCAATAAATGCCCTAGCGCGAAAGAAATAGGTTTTAAAATACCACTGTATTCAATTTCATTAACACTCAAAGATTTAAATAGAATATTCACCTTTTGGATTAAATCTTTGACTTCTTGCTCTTCTTGATCCATGTCGATAATATACGGTTGAATATCTCCTATATCACATCGAACTTGACTATCATACTTAGTTATAGCATCAAGTTCAAATAAGCCCACAGCCTGTGTCTTTATGTCAAATTCCCCATTCTCATAAGTATTGACCAATTCAACAACGCGCATCTCCGCTCCTACTTTCATCACTTTATTTTCAATAAATGCAGGTATACCAAATGATTGGCCACTTTCCATACAATCCTGAATCATGTTTAAATAGCGAGGTTCGAAAATGTGCAGGTTGAGTTTTTCCTCCGGAAATACAACTAGTCGAAGTGGAAATAATGGGATTTGCATGGTTTTTAAATTTTATAGGCAATAAAACCGAGAGAAATTTCTTTTTTGTTATATTATCTGTAATTATTGCATACAATTTTTTATCATTTATCTATTCCAATTCATCATGCATCCAACAAAAAGCTATTTGAAAAACTTTTTCCTACTGTTTTGTCTTGCATTGGCATTTTCTTGTGGCAAAAACCCAATGGATACCAATGTTATCAATACCCAATTAAAAAAGTATGTTTATGCTTATACTAATGGGGTTATTTCTGCACAATCTGAAATCAGAGTGTACTTCAATAATTCAGTGGTAGGCGACTCCGAACTTTTCCAAGAAAAAAAATCGACATTCAAGTTTAAACCAGCCATTGCAGGAAAAATGCATTGGGAAAGGAATAACACCCTAGTATTCGTACCTGATGAACCCTTAAAAAGAAATACAAGCTATACGGCCTCTATTAATTTGAAAAAAATCATCCCACAAATGGAGGATGAAGCGGACGACAACTTAGTTTTTAGCTTCAAAACAATAGACTTGAACTTCTCTTTTTATGAAGATGAAATGGAATTTTACAGGTCAAACAGTGATCAGATGGTTACGCTTAAAGGTAGCTTTAAAGCGAATGATATCATTGCTTTGGATGATATGCAGAAAATGATAAAATTTCCGGTTGAATCAGATCAAGTTGAATGGTTTTCCAATGATAAAGGTACGGTCCACTTCTTCAGTATAAAAAATATGAAACTAACGGAAGAAGAACAAGTCTTCAAATTCACATCTAATCCTCAAGTACTTGACATTAATCAAGATAAAGAGTCCTACACGATTCTTATCCCACCAAAAGGGCCATTTGCCTTAGTTAAGGTCATTCAAGATCCGATATCCAACCAAAACTTTAAGTTAGTCTTCTCAGATGAAGTACTAGCCAATCAAAATTTGAACGGATTAATTAGTATCAAAAACAAAAACATCCCTTTAGAATTTGATGTTCAAGGAAATACCATTCAAGTATTTCCTAAGAGAAAACTGAATTCAGAAGAAATCATACAAGTTTCAACAGGATTAAAATCAGCCTATGGAGAACAAATAAAAGAAGAGCAAATCTGGGATCTATTCTTTAAATCCACTGCTCCTGAAATCAAGTTTAGCGGAAGTGGGTCTATTGCCTCCGATCCAAGTAGAATACTCATCCCTTTCGAAGCCATCAATCTTAATAAAGTAGATCTAGAAATATTTAAGATCTATGATAATAACATTCTCCAATTCCTGCAGACGAATAACCTCAATGGCAATTATGATCTTCAGCGAGTTGGTAAGATTGAATATACAGGATCTGTTAGCCTTTCAGATCTTAACAGTACAGCTTTACAATCAACTTGGACAAACTATGCCATTGATTTATCCAATTTCATCCAACAAGAACCACAAGCTATTTACCAAGTACGCCTAGGTTTTAGACCAGGATATGTAGCAACAGGACTTCCAAATGCCGATAATTTTGATTGGACAGATTATGAAAAAGGCCTTACGGATGAAAACGAATCCATGGGAAGTCAGAGGTATATAAGGTCGAAGAGTATCATGAACTATTATTATGGTTCAAGAGGCTACTACAATGGTTATCGTTGGGAGCATCGAGATGATTCGAATTATCCAGAATATTACAACTCAGATCGATTTATATCAAAAAATATCCTGTCTTCAGATGTAGGCATAATAGCAAAGAAAACCAGTTCAAATACCTACTTATTCACTTTATCCAATCTAAACACAACCTCAGCGGTTGGCAACCAGGACATAGTAGTCTATAATTACCAGCAACAACCCATTGCTAGACTAACAACAGATGGCCAAGGTATGGCTGTAGGCAAAGATCTCGAAGATGCTTTTGTTGCTGTGGTGGAAGGAAATGGCCATAGCGGTTTTATTAAACTAGATAACAATACCGTTCAATCAACCGCCTCTTTTGATGTAAGCGGAGTCGTAAATAAAGATGGATTTAAAGGAATGTTCTATGGGGAAAGAGGCGTCTGGAGACCTGGCGATAGCTTATTTATGAATTTCATCCTAGAAGATCCGGATAATAAACTCCCAGATGCCTATCCAGTTAGTTTTGAATTCTTTGATCCTAAAGGAACCATGATTCATACCCAGGTTATTACAGACCATGTAAAAGGTATTTATCCAATACATCTGTATACCGCTCCAGAAGATATCACTGGTACGTACAGAATCATTGCAAAAGTTGGCCAATCTAAGTACACCAAGTACTTGCGTATCGAGACCATCAAGCCGAATCGATTGAAAATCAAATTTGATTTACCTGAGGTCTTAACGACATCGAATGATCCTATAAAAACACCACTTCAAGTTAATTGGCTGCACGGAGCACCCGGTGCTAATTTGAAAACTAAAGTTGAATTACAATTAAGCCCAGCAGCCACTCAATTTAAGGGGTATTCAGACTATATTTTTACGGATAGAAATAGATCCACGCCGTCCTACAACCAATTGATATTTAATCAAGCTGTGGATGCGCAAGGACAAGGAAAAATCAATAAAAAAATATGGGATAGATCACCTGTTCAAGGAAAAATGCAGGCCCGCTTCAAAATAACTGCTTTTGAGGACGGAGGAAACTTTAGTGTTTCAACCATTACAAGGCCCTACAGTCCTTACTCTAATTATGTTGGAGTAGGTGTACCAAAAACAGAATGGGGCTATAATAAGATAGAAATTGGCCGCAATAACACTATCGATGTAGTTTGCCTTTCAGAGGAAGGCAAGGCTCAAGCGAATCAAACGCTACAATACAGCGTATATAAAGTATCTTGGTCTTGGTGGTGGTCGAGAAATAATTCTAACACGAATTATATCAATCGATCATCTACTACCCTGCATAAATCTGGCGAAATCACCACTAATAGCAAGGGTAAAGGAGATTTCAATGTATCTGTAGAAACTTGGGGTAGGTATATGATTAGGGTCTGTGATGGAGATGGTCACTGTGCTACTGATTTTGTATATGCTGGCTCACCGTATTATGATAAAGTGAGCGATAATGAAGAAATAGCCCAGCTCAACATCCAATTAGATCAAAAAACGTACGAGCCTGGTCAAACGATCAACATGAAAATAGAAGGCGCAGATAATGCTAAATTCTTGATCAATATTGAAAAAGCAGGTGAAGTATTAAGTTCTACTTGGCAAAATGCACAAGCAGGCTTAAACACAATTACACTCAAAGCTGAAAATGAGTGGGCTCCTAATGTATATGCATCTGTTTATTTGATTCAAGGCAATCAGGTCAAAAACAATGATCGACCAATTCGAATGTTTGGAATTATTCCAATTATGGTAGAGGATCCAGCTACTAAACTTGCTCCTAAAATAGAGGTAGTCGATCAAATTGAACCCCTACAGAATTTTGAAGTAAAAGTATCTGAGTCTAACGGGAAAGCAATGGCCTA
>CAJXMP010000227.1 GCA_913056515.1 uncultured Lewinella sp. | reverse complement strand
GATCAGATGATCACAATGTATTAGAGGCAGCAGTAATCGCAGCTGAACTTGCAGATGATCTTTCTGGTGCAGGTCCTTTCACTGTCTTTGCTCCAACGGATGCAGCTTTTGCAGCACTAGGCTCTGTGGTTGATGATTTACTTTTAGATCCTACAGGCGCACTTGCAGACATTTTATTGTATCATGTAGTTAGTGGAAATGTACTTTCAACTGATCTAACAGCTGGATCAGTAGAGACATTAAATGGCGCAAGTGTAGATGTGAGTTTTGATGGAGGCAACGTATTCATCAATGATGCACAAGTAATCGTAGCTGATATAACTACAGACAACGGAGTAGTACATGTAATTGATGCAGTACTTTTACCTCCTAGTAGCACTTCAGATTTAAGGGACCTGGGTATTAAAATTTATCCAAACCCGGCAACTGAATTTATTCAACTAGATGGGAATCTAGATCAAGTAGAATTGATCCAAATTGCAAATACTCAAGGTCAAGTTGTAAAACAAATCAATCGACTTAATGGTAATACCATAAATATTGGTGCATTACAAACTGGTATGTATATAATCAGTATTCACCAAGAGAATAAAATTGGCACATTGAGATTATTTATAGATTAGTACTAGAGGGCTTCGGCCCTCTTCTTTTTTGTTAACCCAAAAAGTAGATAAGGTAAACAAAAATTAAAATCATTTTTTAACCCTAGGAGAGTTGATTTAGTAACTCCTCCAAATAATGCCTTTCAATTCCAAATTCCGCTTTCATAGCTTGATAAGCATCCCATTTAACTTGGGTATCAATTGGATTTTTTCGACGCTCCCCTACTATCATCAAATTCTTGCCCGTGTGCTCGGAAGAAATAAATTCAAAAATCTTGGTTTTATACCCGTGAGCCTCCATCAGTAAAGCTCGCATGTTATCCGTTAATAATTCGGCTTGTCTTTCTAGCATAATCCCATGTCCTACTAGATTTTTATGTTTCTCCGGGATAAGCATACATTGTCGAACTTGCTTGTGACAGCAAGGAGAACAAATAATCAAAGAGGCCTTTGCCTGGATTCCCTTAAATATGGCGTCATCTGTTGCAGTATCACAAGCGTGAAGTGCAATCAATATGTCTGTGCTTGGAATATCGTACTGAGAAATAAATCCTCCTTCAAAGCTCAATCCGTTGAAGCTTAATTTTCGGGCAATCGAATTACAAAGTTCAACTAGATCTGGACGAACCTCCACCCCTACTGCCTCTACTTGCTGGCCCAGTTTATTGACCAAATAATCATACAAAGCAAAGGTCAAGTAGCCTTTCCCAGCACCCATGTCATGTATTTGAATGCTATCACGTTCCTGAAGACCACTCCTTGGAATTAAGGATTCAATAATTTCTACAAATTTGTTGATTTGTTTAAACTTATCTCCTTTATCTTTTTGAATTTGACCCGCAGGACTTACTACGCCCAATTCAACTAAAAACCCTTGATCTTGAACACGCTGAGGTTTAACCTTATCGTGCGAGCGAACTGGTTTTTGAGTGATTGAAGGCGCTTTACTTATCCATTTTTGCTTCCCATTAGGAAGATGCTCCAAAGCCCAATCCTGGTGTGTAGTCAATAGATTAGCATTCAGAAAAGTCTCTGAAAGTAAAGACTTGATTTGATCTATACCTTCCTCCAATAAAAAATTTTTAGTCAAGTCTTTTCGCTGATAGCGAAATACCACAGAAAGGCTAGCACCCTTCTTTAACTCCACATACTTTATTAAAACCTTTTTCAAATCGCCTGTTGGATCCTTAGGCTTACTCAATGTAAGACGCACAAAAGAATCATCTCGTATGCTCTTTCGTATTTGATCCAATAATTTATCTGTGTGTGAAGGCATAGATATTGCTTTATAGCTCAAAGATAATCCTTAAAGCCCAAAAGGTGTGCATGAGTTCGGTATAAGAAAGATCATAGCTGATCCGCAACTTGTTTTCCGGACTCCATAGCTGCATGCAAGGAAGCGTTCGAATACAAATCTCCACAGATAAAAATATCCGGTCGATTACTGGACACTTGTTTTGGGGCAATAGGATTATCTATAATTGGCAATGCTTGATTGATCTGAAAGACTTGAATACATTCCACAGCATTTATCCCTAAGGAAGTCCATAATTCTGACTCAACAGCTGCTGTAATACTCGATGCTTCTTGGTCAGATTCCCCAATTACAGTAACTGAAATAATAGGCTCTCCCGATTCATTGAATAGAAAAGAGAAATTATTAATCAAACCAGTAGAATCTGTTTGTAATCCGATTATATCATCCGCTAAGTAGGCTTGATCCGTTTTGAAATAGAGATTCCAACAAGACCTCCAGGCAGATATTCCCTGATTGACTAAATGACCTGTACCTGCTAATACCAGTTGATCAAAAGCTATTGTATTTCCATCTTTTAGTTTCAATGTATTACCTACTATAGATTCCGCCTTAGTATTCAGTAAAAAGGTAGTATTATTCAATTTTGATTTCAACTGTAAAGGAATGGCTTGAATACCTTCCGATGGAATTGCAGCATAGCCTTCTCCAAACATTTTAAATACAAACTCAAACATATTGGAGGATGTAGCTAAATCCTTTTCCAAAAATATCCCCGCAAAAAAGGGCTTAAAAAATGCATGTATAATCTGATCCGAAAAACCTAAATCCTGCAGATAGTCTAAAGTAGTAGATCCTTGCTTACTAAATATCGTTTCAATAGACTGTCGCTTTAGCATTCTACTCAACTGAAAGACTTTCCATTTATCCGACCAAGTAGCTAGTGGAAATTGAATAACTGCCTTTAAAAAAGACGAATCACGTAAGGGATCTCCCCATAGATAAGCTGTTCCTTGATTTACAATCAATGCGCCTGGTCGAAAATAGCTAAGCGATAATGCCTCCAAATCCAGATATTGCCGAACCATGGGATAAGCAGTCAGTAAAACTTGAAACCCTTTATCCAAATAGGTCCCTTCGTGGATTACCGTTTGTAATCTACCACCTACTTCCGGCAATTCATCAATCAAAACAGGAGCATATCCTTTTCCTTCTAATTCTAATGCACAGATTAATCCACTTACTCCTGCACCTACAATAACTATTTTGGGCTTAGCCATGTATCGCTTACTTATTTTGAGTTAAAAAATGATCGGTAAATCGGTTTTCGCAATAGGAAGGTAAACCACAAGGGTAAATACATAAGTATAGTACCTAAAACACCTATCCCACGGTATTCGATTTGATCAACTATTAAGGATTCTGTTTCAGATAATCTTTCCACAATATGTTTATGCCTCCAATACCTCAATCCTGGAGGAAGCTGGGTGCCTTCATCTACAAAATAGGCCATCTGACTATCTGAACCATGGTCCACTATATCACTATACCAAGAGGCCTTCATAGGAAACAAGAATCTAATCTTTACTTGATCACCAGTTTTACTTCCGGTAAACTCCTCCAATTGAATCTGTACAAAGGGTGGAACCAATTTTTCAAACAAGGGTCGATCAAATTGTTCCATTACCTCTAAATAATGTCCGTGAACTTTAGTCTTTATTACAATATTCATCCAAGCCTATTCTTTCCAAACCAACAACAGTAGTTCCAAAAAGATTATGCTAAACCCTAATATCCTGCAGCCTGCCCATCTTTCCTAGACTCTGATGCACCAAAATAAACACCTGTATCCGGATTCCGCAGTATAGCTTGATAACCACCATAAGACCCTAAGTCAAAAGAAACCTTGTGGCCTTTACGCATGAGGGCACGAATAACCTCATAATTAATACCGGATTCTAAATGCAACATGCCACCGTCAGTCATTTTTTCTCCTGTGGGTTGCGAAGAACCAGAATGTCGAATACGTGGTGCATCACCAGCAACTTGTAGATTCATATCAAAGTCCACCAAATTCATAACGATCTGTGCATGTCCCTGTGGTTGCATAGCTCCTCCCATTAGCCCGAAACTAATCAGCGGTTCTCCATCTTTACTAACAAAAGCGGGAATAATGGTATGGAATGGTCTTTTACCAGGTTCATATACATTCAAGTGCCCTTCTTCTAGGGAAAATAATTCGCCACGATCTTGTAACATGAAGCCTAAACCTGGAGGTACCATACCAGACCCCATTCCTCTGTAGTTTGATTGAATCAAAGACACCATATTTCCTGCAGCATCTGCAACAGTCAAATAGATGGTATTTCCCTGCTCCAATTCATAAGCATCATAAGTACGTTTAGCACGTGGACCAATCTCTGCTGCCCGTTCCTTGGCATAAGCCTTTGAAATCAGGACATCAATTGGAATATCATTGAATGCAGGATCTGCATAAAACTTAGCTCTATCTTCAAATGCGATTTTCTTTGCCTCTGTAAAATGATGGATATACTCCGCAGACCCAAAACCCATTGCTCGGACATCAAAATTTTCCATAATATTCAGGATCTGTAAAGCAGCCGTTCCTT
>CAJXMP010000226.1 GCA_913056515.1 uncultured Lewinella sp. | reverse complement strand
GGTAAATTTTTGTATTTTATTTAGGTAAATTTTGGAATTTTTGCAGTTGTTAAATATTGTCTTTATTTATGGGGAATATAACCAATGTGATGATGTTTTCAGGGGGATCTGCTCCAGCAGCCAGTTTCAGTTTGTTAGCATCATATGGAGACTCCGACACGTCAGATGAAGATGAAACACCAGTAAGCAAACCACAAAGAGCAAGTACATTTGATCCGCATGAATATCAGGGACCCATTCCAAGCCATAAAACTTGAAATAAAAGGCACCGGATGGATATAGTTCATCAATCCAACCCGACAATAAGAATCGTATAGCACCTAAACTGACTAAACCAAAGAATACTATTCGAAAAACAACAAGGGGTGCAATACCCATTGGCTGCACCCATTGTTGTTTGACGCTATGTAGATTCAGTGGTTTCATATGCAGAATTAATCGGAATCACTCGGGTTATCTACATAGGTAATAGAGATACACATCAGTGTAGGCATATCTGTTTTGGCTAAAACCACATATCCACTAAGTGCTTGATACAGACCAAATATGATTTCATCTTCACTTAAAATAGCCTCATCTAATGGTATTATTATCGCTTCCAAGGCAGCAGTATATTGCTCTATAGATGCAGCCATTTGATTGGCAAGTAAATTGTTATTGACCCTAAGGTCTAGATCGCTCAATAGTTTGTATAAACTGACTAAGGAGTCGTTTTTGGAGCCCCCATAAAAATATATAGAGGACGCATCTACTGCATCAGATAATAAGTCCAAAGAAATACCGGAATAATATCCTTCTAAGACCTCCACATCTTTAAATCCTAGGGTTAAAATCCCTGAGGCCAACCCTACTCTATTTCTTTTTATAGATTCAAAATGCCTATTGTACGTATTAATGATCTGGCTTAAAGAAGCACCATCCACTTTACCCGTATTATTAACAAAAGCAGCACCAAAAGCAGTATTCCAATCTTGAATAATCAAATCCAAGCGGTTCATCATATTGTCTAGATTAGCATTTAAGTAGGCTTGAACAGTAGCATTGGATAAGCGTTCTATGATAGCTTCGTCTGTACCTTGATAAAACAAATAATCCATGGCTGGAAATCCTCTGTCATATCTTTCCGTAGCATCTTTTTCGAAACCAGTATCTATGCTCACTTGAAGGGCTTGCGGATCTATGGGAAAAAAGTTTAGATGATCTTCAATGAGTTGATCTTCCGCCGGGCCAAAATAAAAGGGCTCTGCATATTGCCAGGCGCGATAAGCGGCAATAAAATTATCCCGTGCCTCTGACAATTTGGTCAGGTTAGGATTAACCAATAAGGTTTCCAAACTGGCCTCTAAACTTTCTAATCGGTCATAAACAGTAGTATATGCTGGAATAATGAGCTGGTCTTTGTAGGCTACAAAGAGGGTCGTTTGAGTAGCCTCACCGATTTCTGGACAAAGACTACCCACTTGTTCGTCTGGTGCACAGGCACTAAACAACAAGGGAAAGCATATACTTAATAGGATTAATCGTCTCATTGGTGTTTTATCTTAACAGGATTTCTTTTTTGTTACAAGGCTTCTTTTACATCACTTAAACCAAAATCAGCCGCTAACTGATCCCTAACTGCTAGGACAGATGCTGTTGAACTATTGGTCAAATCAAATGCGGTGATATTAGACGTAGTAGCTAGCTGACTGAGATATGTATCTATAGTTTCATTTGTTTGAGATTTTTCCTCATTGAATTTTAAGCTATAGACGAAGGCTAATGCCTCAGATAGTGCATGTAAACGAATGGCTTCATCATCAAAACTTTCCACAGCAATATTGAGGTAATGAATAGCTGCTGCAGCTACAATTTGCTCCCACACTTCTCGAACTTTAACTATGGCATCATCCCTAGTTTGTAAATCATTATTAGAAATAGCAGCTCGACCCGTCAAAAGGGGCCCCATAATGCTTTGATTGTTATTCGTTACAGCATTTGTAGCATTAGCATATTTAGCCCAAAAGAACAATCCATCGGTATTGGTAGGAAAATCAATCGGGGCACCTAAATAACCAAAAGCTTCATCCCAATGGTGTTCCATTTCCGTTCCCACACCAGGGTTTACAATTGTATTATCTACATTCATTTTTTCCCAACCCAAGTATACAGTGGCAGCCTGATAATAAAAACAAGCACCCATCAATCCTTTCTCAATCAATTGAACCGGTTCAACTCCTCGTTCATTGAACAAATAGGTCTTAGTCCCATCGGAAGAAATACTAGTCCCTGCAGTCCCTGCTGCATAATTAGTAGTAGAAGTAGATGCTTCAACCATTTGACCTAGTAGCGTTTCAAAATCGCCTTGAACCAGCTCAAAAGTTTTGTTTTTTAGTTGTTTACTGGATTCATAAGAACCTTGCCATCCAGCTAAGTTGGAATCGTTAGTGTACATAGCTGTAAGCCGATCCAAATCTAAACTTACATCGACAGATACACCAGATTTCATGTAGGAAGTCATTTCCGTTAACATAGCTAATCGCTGTGTCTGACCGGAGTAAGAAACATGTTCAAAATTATAAATAGCAGGAATGTCGTAATCGAATACCTCTATCAAATCATCCGGGGCACAAGCGGGAAAAAGGATAGTGGAGAAAAAGGCTGCAAAAGCAAACATTTTAAGGGTATGAATTCGCATGTCTTATTTTTATTTAGATTTAGTCTAATTAAGATGAAGCAAATGTAAAACAATCAGACTTAATCCAAAAAAATAAATTGTCATAATTTCTTAATAGCTGATAAGTATCAGTTTTTAAGCGTCATGGCGGGCACCGTTTTGGTCACAAATTGTGTGGTTTTAGGCATTTTTTCCTCCGCTAAAATGATTTTACCCTGTTTTAGATTATTCAAAATAGCATCATTATAATGTCTAACCGTGAAGAGATCTAAGCCTCGTTCGAAATTGACTTTAAAGGTATCTTCCACAGCTTTAGCGAATTGCTCCACCTTATCGTCCACATCATTCACACAAATCACAAAGGAAATAGCCGTGTTTTGCATCAAATTGACTTGAAGTCTGATATCTGCGATATGCTTGAACAAAAAGCTCATGTGGTGCTCCGCTACAAAAGAAAAGTCTTTCGTTGAGATGCGAATTAATGCTTGATCCTCCTCCACACTTACTATAGGTGGATAGGCGTCCTCTGCATCCGTAGAAATCACTGTGCCTGACCCTTCCGGGTCCACAAAAGATTTAACGAGCAAGGGAATATGTTTATTCTGTAGTGGCTTGATCGTCTTGGGGTGAATAACCTGAGCACCATAATAAGTCATTTCAATGGCCTCTCGATAAGAAATATGATCCATTTTGCTGACTTGATCAAAACGTCTTGGATCACCCGTCAAAATACCCGGCAAAGCCTGAGGCAGGACGACTCGGGTGATGGTTTGTAACTTAGTTGCTCCTAATGCCAAGCTAGCACTTCTCAGCCCCTGAGGAATGGACCGCAACGATTCCTCGGTCGCCACGATAACGACCGGCATCGTCATGATCGCCAAGGTGAGAGACGCCCAGATGAGAGCCGGACTCCGAAAGTGGGGCGCTGTCGCGTCCGCGTTGAAGAGATTGTCAAGGCCACCGCCCACAAAGCTGATAAAGAAACCGAGTCCGAAAAGCCCAAACACAATCGAAGGGACCCCCGCCAGGTTGTTAACCGCGCCTCGAAGGATGCGAGTAATTCTCGAACCAGGCGGCGCATATTCGGTCAAATAAACGGCGGTAATCACGCCCATGGGCATGACAAACAGGGTCATCAGCATGACTCTTGCACAGGTTCCAAGAATCATCGGAAGGACACCCGTCTGCTTGGCGTCAAACATATCCTGCCCCACCCCTGATGAGATAAATCTAAGCGAAAAAGCGTCGGCTCCATGCCAGCCTATATAGGCAAGAATGACCGCCAGCATGGCGAGAATCAGGACCACACAAAACCCCGTCGCCACCGTCATCAAAAGCGACGTCCAATCAACCTTCACTCGATCGAAGGACCGGCTCAAAGGCTCCCGTGTAGGCGTTCGATTGGTTGTTTTGATGTCCATGACAGCTACCCTTCAATCCTCTTTTCAAACCGCCCCTTCATTCGTTTGGTCACTTCGTCTCTTCCCTGGTGGCCGTGATTGTTTTGGTTCCTCCAAAAGGAATTTGACCGGTACAAAAGCGGTTATCATGTCATGTCAATCAGGTCATCATATCAAAGGGATTATCAAGTCGTTCCTGTACAGCTTCCTTTCGGTTGGTTTCCAGTTACAGCAAAGCACTCCTTGGGATTTCTCATATAGCCGCTTCTTCCTGTCTTTGAAAATGTACTTCCTTTAAAAAAAGTTGTCCTCTTCGTTACTCATCAATTTAGTCACAGCCATGAGTAATGCGTCTGCCTCTTGGGCCTTCCGAAGGTCCTTCACCGTCTTTTTGTCTTTTTCTCAGCTTCGCGTCACAACGGTGGTTCAACTTCTTTTCCCCCAGTTCGCTTTCTCATT
>CAJXMP010000225.1 GCA_913056515.1 uncultured Lewinella sp. | reverse complement strand
GCTTTAAAAGTTTTTGGTAGTGGCAAAAAACCTAAATTTAATAAAGAAAGAATTTAAAATGATCGATTATCAACAAAAAATTCCTAATAATGTAAACCTCAACACTGATAAATCACTCCAAAGAGCTTTAGAACATTGGCAACCAAAATTCTTAGATTGGTGGGGTGACCTTGGTCCAGTAGCATCTAAAGTAAAAGATGTGTACCTTCGAACAGCAGTGGGCGTTGATGCAAAAGGTTGGGCGGATTATGGATACGTAAACATGCCTGATTATCGGTGGGGTATCTTTTTAGCTGACAAAGTTGAAAATAGAACAATTGGTTTTGGAGACAATATTGGAAAACCAGTATGGAATGAAGTACCTGGCGAACTAAGATCCCAACTCAGAAGAATTATTGTTACACAAGGCGATACTGAACCAGCATCAGTGGAACAACAAAGACTATTAAGTGCTACTTGTCCTTCGCTTTATGACTTAAGAAATTTATTTCAAGTTAATGTTGAAGAAGGTAGACACCTTTGGGCAATGGTTTATTTGCTTCATGCTTATTTTGGTAGAGATGGCAGAGAAGAGGCTGAAGAACTTTTGTTTAGGCATTCTGGTGATTATGATAATCCAAGAATATTAGAAACTTTTAATGAACCCATTTCCGATTGGCTATCGTTTTTTATGTTCACTTACTTTACTGATCGTGATGGTAAATTTCAACTAAAAAGCCTTGCTGAATCTGGATTTGATCCACTCTCTAGAACATGTAAATTTATGCTCACAGAAGAAGCTCATCACATGTTTGTTGGTGAAACTGGCATTGCTCGAATCATCAAAAAAACTCTTGAAACAATGCAATCACTCAAAACAGATGATCCAGATTTACTAAATAAAAATGGTGTAATTGATTTACCATTAATTCAAAAATATTTAAATTTTTGGTACTCATCGTCTCTAGACCTTTTTGGATCTGAGTCCTCATCAAATGCTGCCTTTAGTTTTGCAAATGGTATTAAAGGCCGACCGGATGAATATTCTTTTGAGGATCATGTTTGCAATAACACAACATATTCACTTGACACACCAGATGGCCTTAAAGAAATTGAGTATAGAAACGCTATTAATGAAATTACAAGAAATGCTTATTCAAAAGATTGCCTAATAGGAATCAAACGTTGGAATAATTTAATTAGAAAATCCGGATTTAATTTTGAATTCACACTACCTTCAACAAAATTTAGGCGTTCTATTGGTGTTTGGCAAGATCTTAACTTTAACCCTAGTGGAGAAAAAGTTGATTCAAGTGTATACACTAAAATGATGTCTTCCTGGATACCTAATGAAAATGATAAAAAGTTTATTAATTCATTAATGGTAAGAGTTGACACTCCAGGAAAGTATGCAAGCTGGATATCCTCTCCTGATAGAGGAATTAATAATCAAACAACTGACTTTGATTATATTAGATTTAACTAAACCAAATTTATGTTGATGTTGATTCTCCGCTGATTCTATTAACTATCAAAAAATAAAAAACGGGGATTATTATCAGCGTTAGAATAGTTCCTAAAGACATTCCTCCAACTATTACCCAACCTATTGCTTGTCTAGCCTCTGAACCAGCACCTGATGAAAAAGCTAATGGTAGAGCTCCAAAGACTGTAGCAAATGTTTTCATTAAAATTGGTCTTAGTCTTAACTTACTCGCCTCTATTGTCGCCTCTAACTTATCAAGTCCCTTCCTTCTTAATTGGTTTGCAAATTCAACAATTAAAATACCATGTTTGGTAATTAAACCCACTAACATCACAAGACCAATTCTCGTATACACATTAAGCGTTCCTCCTGAGTCAATTTTTGCAAAAAACCACATCAAAATCAAAGCGCCTGTAAAGGCAAGAGGAACTGTAATCATAATAACTAAAGGACTAAGAAAACTTTCAAACTGAGCAGCAAGAACTAAGTAGATAAAAACTATAGCCAAGGCTAAAGTAATGTACATTTCAGCGCCAGTCTCTCTAAACTCTAAAGACTGTCCATTAAGATCAGTTACAACATTTTTTGGTAGTTCAGATTGAACAATAGAATCAATATAATCTAGAACATCACCAAGCCCGTATCCAGAAGCCACATTTCCATTTATTGTCGCAGCTCTAAACTTATTAAAATGATTAAGTTCTTTTGGGGCAACAGTTTCCTCGAGTTGCACTATATTTGATAATTGCACTAAATTGTTATTATTACCTTTCACATAAATAGAAGTTAAATCATTTGGTTGTCTTCTTTTATCATCTTCCATTTGAACAACAACATCATACTGTTTTCCATCTTTTTTATATCTGGTGACATTTCTTCCACCAAGAAGAGTTTCAATAGTACTTGCAACTGTATTCATTGAAACTCCAAGACTCGAAGCTTTATCTCTATCAATATTAACTTTCAACTGTGGCTTGTTTAGTTTTAAATCAGTATCTAAACCGGTTATACCTTTATATTGATATAACTTAGCCATTACTTTAGTAACATGTGATTGTAATTCTTCATAGGAAGAGCCATAGATAACATATTCAACCTGTTTAGATAAGAAACTTGCCCCTAAAGATGATGGATTTACAGCAAAGCTTAGTACCCCAGGCATACCACCATATAATTTTGGTGTTAATTCTTTTGAAATCTGCATCTGCTTTCTATTTCGCTTGTCCCAATGTTCTAAAACAGCAAAACCAATAGCAATATTTACTGGGTTAGGTCTATCTAGACCAGGTGCAACAACCTCAAATAATGTATCAACTTCAGGTATTGAGTTAACAATTTTTCCAATAGCTCTCATATATTTGTCAGTATAGCTAAGAGTAGATCCTTCAGGTGCTATAGCAAATGCCATCAGAACTCCCCTGTCCTCCACAGGAGACAATTCAGATTTTGTTTGATGAAATAACCAAACCATGACAATAAAAGTAAGTATAAAAAATCCAACAATTAATACTTTCGCTTCAATGGCCTTTCTTAAAACCGAAGAATAGAAATTATTTAATCTATCTGAAAATAATTCTTTATTTTTTGAACCCGGCGAAGAATTAATTGAGGAGCTGTTTTTTTTATTTGTTAAAAGCTTAGAACACATCATGGGTGTTAATGTTAAAGCAATAAAACCAGACACTAAAACCGCTGCAGCTACTGTGAGGGCAAATTCAATAAAAAGTTGGCCTACTCTCCCCGTCATAAAAAGTAAAGGCATAAATACAACTACCAATGTAAAGGTCATTGCTAAAATTGCAAAACCTATTTCATTGGCACCATCAATTGCAGCTTGAATTCTACTTTTTCCTAGTTCAATTTGTCGATGAATATTTTCAAGCATTACAATTGCATCATCAACCACTAAGCCAACAGATAAAACAATTCCAAGTAATGTCAAAACATTAATAGTAAAACCCATTAAATAGAGAAAGAAGAAAGCGGTCATCTGGTTGTATTAACGATCTAAACAAAATCAAAAATCCTAACTATATTTTTTGGAGAATTTTCTGCTCGTTTTGCTAACCAAGATGGATTCATATCGGGAGAATCTGTCTCAATAACAAAGGATTGTTCCGGAACAAATTTGAGTAAGCTTCGAATATTTCTCGAGCGTTCAAAGGTTATAGTTCCACCAAATCCAAGCAATAATCCGCAATTCAAATAATTCTTTGCTTGTTGCTTACTTCCATTGAAAGCATGTGCAATTCCACCCACCAAATTGAATGACCGAAAATATTTCAAAACAACATCCTGAGCCTTTCTAATATGTAAAATAACAGGTAGCCTGTATTTTTCAGCTAAGCTTAGTTGTGCATGAAAAAATGATTCCATTTTTTCCTTGTCAAAATCATCTATGTGAAAGTCTAAGCCAATCTCGCCAATCCCAATAAACTTATTGTCTGAAAGACATCTTAATATAGTTTCCTCTAATGTCTCCAAAGCATCTGCAGAAATGTTAGTAACAAAACATGGATGGATGCCCAATGTGTAATATACCCCATCATATCTATCTGCTAACTCAATTACCTTTAAAAAGTTTTCAGGACAAACTGAGGGTACCAATATACGATTCACCCCACAAGCTCTTGCCTCTTCTACCGCTAAATCGGTATTCGAAAGGAAGTCTAAATGACAATGCGTATCAAAATAGTTCTTCATCTGCCACTTAGTTCAGAGCCTTACGATTGTTACATAGTGCAGCTAATTCAAGATCATGAGTGGCGACGATCAGTGATGACCCATGGTCTTTAACTAACGATAAAATCAATCGAAAAACATTATGGGCGTTATTCCTATCAAGATTACCAGTGGGCTCATCTGCAAGGATAAGGCTCGGCTTTGAGATCATTGCTCTTGCAATTGCCACTCGTTGTCGCTCCCCCCCAGAAAGTGTCGCCGGTTGGTCTTTGATTTTGTGTTCTAATCCAACTTTTTCTAAAATTTGGAATGCCTCCTTCTTCGCTATGACATAGGGTACTCTTTTTACTCGAAGTGGCATCATTACATTTT
>CAJXMP010000224.1 GCA_913056515.1 uncultured Lewinella sp. | reverse complement strand
AAAAAGTATCTTTGAGAGACGATTTTCCCCTACCAGAACTGGAAGTTCCAAAAGAATGACAAGATCAAATACGAAGAATGATGATGGTTCCATAACGCCTCCTAGTGATAGCAAACGTACGTCAGCATCACCATACGCTCCACGGAGACGATGGGGAAATGCTTACGACAACAACAATTTATCAACGCCAAACCTCACTTCTCCACCAATAGTATCCTTGAAGAAAGGAAGTTCAATGAAGAAGAGACAGGGCAGCAACGTGGCTCCTTGGAGGATGCAACGAAGCAGCACCCGTCGTGGTTTGCGGAACAACATCTCTGCTGTCAGCAGCAGTTTGATGAATTCTAATAAGAAGAGGGTTCGCGAAAAGGAAGAAGAAGTATTTGATAATGATGATGAACAAGATGATTTCTTTAGCTCACCAGGGATACCAAGGGGTATTGCCGCACGTGTGAATGGCCTAGGCCAATTCTTGGAAGCGCTGAAGATTGGGATTGTAGTTAGACGACACTGGCCAAATGGAAAGTCTGTCTTCATTCAGCTCTTTTCCGATGATGGTGGCGATACTATTGAATACAAATACGTTCCAGACGATGAAGCTGTTATTGCATTGAAAGAGCAAGAGCAAAGATACAACGGCCGGCGTAGGACAAAGAAAGCACGGCTAAGCTTTGGAGAGAGAGATTGTCGCCGAACAAGTCGAGACAGCGAAACAACCAATCAAGCGGATCATAGGCTACAAATCCTAGGCACTGTTTCATCAGTAAGCGGTGTTGATGGTGAAGGCGCTAATACATATGTATACAAAGATATTTATTTTAGAGATAAACATTATGTAACTATTGGCACTAACAGCGTATGGACAGATCATAAAGGTGATTTTATTATTGAAGGTGCTAATGTAACACAAGGTGTTACTGTTAATGGAAATGTTACAGTTAGAGAGCTTTTGATGTCAGGATCATCTGACCTTACAATCAATCCATGGGGTGCTGTTACCGCTACTGGATCGACAGGTAATGATCAAGCAGTAGAAACAACAGGTTCTGGTTTAGTTGTAGTAAAAACAAGTAACACTACATCAGGATCTTTCATTGCTAAGAATATTACATCTTCAGCATCTAATCCTATTAACATGAAATTTGAAAGAGCATTAGATGCAACTAACGCAAATAGTGCAACAGAATGGACCCTAGTCAGCGTGCCTGTTGTAGGTGAAAACACTGATGATATTGAAGATGCGCTAGCTCAAGGAAGTGGTAGTAATGCTGGAAAAAGAGCCATTGGAACATTTAATAACGATACTGGAGCTTATGTATACTACGATGATGGAGCAAGTCAAACCCTTGCTGTAGGAACAGGATTAGCTGTAACTCCAGACACAGGAGTAACTCAAGTAGATTTTCAAGGAACATTTAAAGCTGGAGACACTGATGTGTCTGTTGGTAAAGGCACTGATGCAACATATGGACAATGGAATCTAGTTGGAAACCCTTTTCCTTCTTATTACTTCTTAACAACCACTGCAGGTACAAACAATTTTATTACTGACAATACTAATAGTTTAGCAGACTTAAGCCAAGGTTTATACGCTTGGGATGGAGTACAATGGACTCCACAATCTGAATCTGCAGGAAGTAAAAACTATATCGCTCCAGGTGAAGCATTCTTTGTTAAAGTCCCTAGTGATTTTAATACCGGAAACATGAGTTTTAGTCAAAACTATACTACTGTGAATCAAGGAGCTAACTTTAACGCTGGATTGGCTAGAGGAGCTTCAGAAAACAAAAGAGAAGCAACTCTAAAAATAAAAGTTCACGACAATCAAAACAATACAGTAAGCTGGACTAAATTATTGTTCTCCGATAAAGCAAGTAAAGGCGTAGACAAAGGTCTTGATTTTGCTATGTTCCCTGAGAAAAATAAATCTCTAGTCTACACAAAACTAGTTGAAGATGATAAAGGTGATGAGTTAGTTGTACAAGCTTTACCTTTTGAAAATATCAATGATGTGATTGTTCCACTTGGAATATCAAGTGTATCCTCTACCCTACAATTAACTATAGATCAAAACACTATGAAAACTTCATATGTGTATTTAGAAGATAGACTTAAAAATACCTTCGCAGAATTTGATGAACCAATCACAGTTGAGTTTGGAGATAATGAAAATCCAGATGGAAGATTTTATCTACATTTTACAAATAATCTAATCCCAGAACTACCAACTGATGGCGATCTAAGAATCTTTAAAGTATCTGAGGAGGAAATTAAACTGATGGGAGACTATAATACAAATTATAAAGCTCAAATCTTTGACTTCACTGGAAGACTCATTAAAGAAGTAGACTTTAAACATCAAACAAACGTAGATGAACTTAGTAAAGGAATACAAATACTGAAAATTAAATCAGATATCAAACAAGAAACTACAACAAAGAAATTTATATTAAAATAAGAGTTTATTAAAATGGAAAATAATAAAGAAAAAATCAATAGAAAAAAAGCTTTAAAAAAGCTTGGTAAATATGAAGGCTTAACTGCAATCGGTACTATTTTGCTTTTAACTCCAAATGAGAGTGCGGCTTTTAGCAATCCTCCTTCACCAGGGTCGGGTTGGTAATAAATTCATCCAAAAAAAACCAACAAACAACATTGTTGGTTTTTTTTTTAAATAAGTTTATAAAAAAACTAAATAAGTTCAATAATAAATATTGACCATTTCATAACTAAAAATGAAAAATTCACTACTATTTTATATCTATTTATTATTCTTTTTTACGCCTAACTTTTATTCACAATGCTTAAATACAGTCAGCAACGCAAGTAATACTGGCGGATATTTCGATGGAGATATTTCAAATGCTGAATCTTATTGGACAATGAGCAGCAGTACTGGATATGGAAGTTTTTCTATTGAAACACAGGACCAATACTATGGATCAGGCTCATTAAGAGTTATTGTTGATCAATCCAATGCAGAAAACTACAATATCTACTCATCTGATAGCTGTGATTTTGATATTTCTAGTGGATCAATGTACAATGTGTCACTTTATATTAGAGGTGATGTTGACGATGTAATTGAATTCGCATTAATGGATAATAATACTGAAATAGGAACTATTAGCCATACAATTCAGTTTAATGGCTGGCACTATATTAGGAAAAACATAACGGCAACGCAAACAAGTAGCAATATAGGAAGACTTAAGATTACATTCCAAAGTGATGGAGCATATTGGCTTGACAATATAGTTTTAGAAAGTGGAGAAGCAAAAGAGTGGTATGTCAATAATGGTAGTAGTGGCTTAGGAACAGAAGCTTCTCCATTTGGAACATTGACGGATGCGATAATTAATAATAATCAATATAATACAGGAGATATAGTTTATTTAAAAGACGACGGAGGTGATTATGGTGATAATAATAGTGGAAATACTGACAATGGAGCTTATTTCCAACTTCAAAGCTCATTTTTAAATTCAACTAATGGTTCTGTGAATAGACCTATAGTTATTCGAAGTTATCCAGGTGACTCACCAAAAATACTTTTTGACGGATCAGGTGCATTAGTTTTAGGTCAAGCTCATTCAAGCAATAATCCTGACAACTACAATAGAATTACTCATGTTGAAGTTGGAGGCTTAACTATTCAGGGTCCTAATCAAAATATTACATATAATGAAGCCAAAACAAACAGAGATGATGCTGTAACTAATGGCCTTTCTCACGACACCCAAAACTTATTTCATGGACGAGGTATAGCAGTTTGGGCAGGTGAATATGTTAATATTCACAACAACACAGTTTACGATACTCCCAACTCTGGAATCAGAGTTAACAACACCGACTATGCTAGAATAATTGGAAATACGGTTTATAATACAACTTGGTGGTCATACAATGCTGAAAGTGGTATTGTGATGGCTCAAAGCTATAATTGGGATGATGACCTTACTGATCCTCCGACAAAAATTAAAATGAGAATTGAAAATAATTTATCCTATGATAATGTAAATAGATTACCATTTTTTAATAAATCTAAAAGTCTCCCTGGAGTAGCAACTATTACCGAAGCATTCTCTATATGTTTTATTTGTCTTGAGTAAGAAGAACCTCCATAAACAGTTGCAGTTTTTATATTCAAAAATTTTTATATCATCTTCTTGAGAAATTATGATTTCCTTTTCATTCGTAGAACAAGAAAATAATAATAGTAGAAATTCTCAAGGGGAGGTAGAAAAAGTAGATGTAGAGAGTTCTGACCAAGCTGATTATAGTGACAAATGTAGCGAGAATGTTAAAAGTGAAGGTGAGTTTGTTATTTCAGGTACAGAGTCAGATTCTAAGGTTGTTTCAAGAGATGTTTATGAACGATTCCTACAATAGCAGGCTGACAAGCCTTCGCCCTCTTTATGAGTGGCATCTGCACCACCTCGAGAGAGGTGGTGTTCTTTTCCCCACCTACGCGTCGCTCAAGTGGTTTATTCGCCAACATGGCGATGAGTTGGTCAAGGCAGAGGTGCTTCTTCGCGGGAAAGGTGGTC
>CAJXMP010000223.1 GCA_913056515.1 uncultured Lewinella sp. | reverse complement strand
ATGTTTGTCATCTTTCGGTGAGCGTTCAAAATATGCATGCAGTACATTGGCTTGGAACAACAAAAACCAAAATAGAAAGGAAAAGAGCCTATCTGCTTGTCAAAGATCCTGCCCTCAGGAACTAATTTCAGATGATATTTGAAACTCAGATTACAGGTTAACTCAGAATTTTAAAAATTTTGGAGTTGACTGATTCAGAGATCTGGTAATTCGGGGAACAAAAATTAGAAAGAGGAATTATTATGAAGTTCAAAATCTGAGAAGCTTCTTCAAAAATAACCGTAGTTACGCTTTGCGCAACTGGGAAAGATAAAATTTCAAGGCAGATTTTGTCGTGGATGTCTTGCTTGTAGGGGTGATTTATTCAGTACAAAATATGAACTTGGAATTTCAGCAGTTTTTGGTAAGAGATACTTTTTTAAATAAATTTAATTTCCCTTCCAGTCCTCCGCGGGAAAATTTCTCCAATCTTGTTTCCTAGCTTTCCTGTTCATTTTCTCTGTTTATCCGCCAATCCTGAGTTGATAATTCACAGTGAATAGAAACTGAATCTGATTGGTCAACGAGCTCAAAGTTTTTTGTCAATATTGGAAGAACTTCCTTTTTAGAATTTGTTCAATCCAAAGAAATACAAGCACTTATTGTTTCAAAAGGATATAGAATGTAGCATCTTTATAGGGCAAAGACCTATATATGGAGTGGACACCTTTATTTCTTTCCTTAAAACTAGCTTGTTTTACCGCAGGGCTTTTATTGCTCGTAGGTATTCCATTGGCTTATGCTTTGGTCTTTGGACAATGGAGAGGAAAAGTACTGGTTCGAACATTCATTACCCTTCCAATCGTACTTCCTTCCACCGTTCTGGGTTTTTATTTTTTAACCCTAGCAAGTCCAACTCATGTGTGGGGCGATTTCTTCGCTAATGGATTGAAATTAGATCTTATTTTTTCCTTTGAAGGATTGGTATTAGGCTCTGTTATTTATGCTTTGCCTTTTATGGTGCAACCGATTGAACAGGCTTTTGAGCAGATACCAGCTGAACGGATACAGTTTATTACCTTATTGGGTAAAAATCGTCGGACTATACTGCAAAAAGTAATCTTACCGGCTTCCTGGACAGGTATTATTAGTGGGATCATATTAAGCTTTGCGCATACTTTAGGTGAATTTGGATTGGTGTTAATGGTTGGGGGTAATATTCCTGGAGAAACTAAGGTAGCTTCTATAGCTTTATATGAGGCGGTTGAGTTAGGTCAACAGGAATTAGCCAATAAATATGCATTAATATTATTGGGAACAAGCTTTTTGGTTTTAGTGTTGGTTCAATCTTTACGAAAAGGCCATCAAAATATACGTCTATGGTAAAGATTGAACTGAATAAGCAATTAGAAGTGGGGGGTTCTTTGAGACCATTATCCTTTGAGGCAAGCTTAGATCCCAATGCGATTTTAGGAATTTCAGGTCCTTCTGGCTGTGGTAAAACATCTATACTTAAATTGATTACTGGATTAATGCCAGCAGATGAATTAGTTGTAGAGCTAAACGGACGTTGTATTAGAGATACCAAACAAGGAATAGATTGTCCATTAAATGAGCAAAGCATATCCATGCTTTTTCAATCAGTCGAACTACTACCGCATCTTTCCGTAGAGGAGCATGTAAGATGGATCAATTCATCTGAACCAACAAAATCTTTGGAAGCTAGTTTGAGCGCACTTGGGCTATTAGCGTTGAGTAAGCAAAGACCGAATAGATTATCTGGTGGGCAGCAGCAAAGGCTAGGCCTCTTGATGTGTTTATTAACTCAACCCGACCTGTTATTACTCGACGAGCCTTTTTCGGCTCAAGATGAAAACAATAGACAAGCCATGATAAAGCTGATACAAGGATTTCAAGAACGAAAACCCTTTCCAGTCATTTTAGTCAGCCATCAGCAAGAATGGTTATCCAAAAATTGCTCTTTTGTTCAACAATTAGATCCCTTATAAATAGAGTTTTTTAACGCGAACCAAGGGTCCTGGACAGAGGGCTTGGTGGCAAGTTTCACAAGCGCCAACCAGTTGCTCATAATGATCAGCTAAGTCGCCAGTTCCAGCTTTTTGGTAAGCTTGCAAGGCATTCAGATAAGCAGTTCCAAACGCTTGGTAGGCTGCTGAGGCTACTTTTTCCGGTTCACTTGCATTTGGTGTAAATAATAATGTAGTGTCCAGCGTGAAATCAAACTTTTCTCCCGCCAGGGTAGCAGTTTTTGCAAGTGCCGTTTCATCGTGCATGGTTCGCATGAATACAGCAAGTTCAGATTCTCCATTAGGATTCGTGAAATTACCTTTAACTGCTTGAGGTTTTTCTTTTGAACAAGCCAATAGAATAAAGGTAAATAGGAGAAGCGTGGTAAAAGTCTTTTTCATAACTACTTAATAGGAGGTCGTTAAATCCTCATCAATGACTAAATAATAATCCGCGCGACCTAAAGCTTCTTGATCAAAAGTATGAATATCTTCTTGGACTATCGTAGTAATAGTCATCATTTCTGTTGCAGGTCTTGCTTGTTCAATATACCATAGGATGCTACTGAAGTTGTCCGAGTGGTAAGCCCCGTTAATATGAATAAATAATCTGCCTGGTTCCCATTCTTTTAACGTGAAATAAGCCATGGTTGCATCCTTTAAAGCTTGCGCTTTAGGTAGTGTACTTCCGCCGTGGCCTCCCATCATACTTAACATGTCTTGATAGGGTTTTAAATTGGCATCATATGCAATGGGTAGGGGAGCAATCCAACTTTTTTCCTCAGTAGAAAGGCTATCTAACGCGGCAAAGTCCTTTCTGTATACCTGTGAAGCATATCTCCTAGGGACATTGGTGCCACTGTAAGGAATGCCATTGGCTTTGGCAAATTCAAGTACGGGACTATAATCAGTGTAGTAATTGGGCCATAACCTGACTAAGGAATCCAACGTTTCAATATCTATGGCACCACTGAGGTATTTTTGTAAATCTACCTCGTTATCTCGTTCAAACATTTCAACGCCTATTTGAACGGACTGTTCTGCATGCAGCGCTTTTACCAATTCCATTTGGAGCCAGTGACAAACCGGATTGTTATGCAACTCTCCGAAAAAGACAAGCTCGTGTTTTTTTGCGGATTTGACCATTTTTTTGAAGCTACTTGGCTTGCCTTTCGCATTATATAGCTGGTAATTTTGAAGATTTTTTTGTCCAAAAGTTGTACCAGCACATAGGACTAAAATCAGAGATAAAAATGTATGCTTAACCATGGTATGAATAGCGCTTTTAAATGAATACTCCATGAATAATATTATTATAAAGCTAGATAAAAAATATAAGGAATAGAAGCCTTTAAAAATGTGGGGAATAGTTATTTTTGCATAAAATAACTTGGAATGGAAAATATCAGCGTTTTTGACATGCTGAAAATAGGAATTGGCCCCTCCAGTTCTCATACCTTAGGTCCATGGCGCGCAGCAACCCAATTTTGCAAAGAACTAAAAGAGCTGCAGCATTTTGATTCTACGGATCAGGTGATTATCCAGTTATATGGTTCACTAGCACTTACTGGAAAAGGCCATGGTACAGATCTAGCCATCTTTATGGGTTTGTCTGGAACAGATCCTGAACTAGTTCCATTGGATCAATTGAGCTCAATTCCAAAAGCTATTCAAGAAGATCACTTGCTTCATCTTGGAGGATCCAAGTACATAGGTTTTAATCCGCTAACTGATTTGCAGTTTCATGAGGATGAATTTTTGCCTTTTCATTCCAACGGTATGCGCTTGACAGCCTATAGCGCCTCCGGAACATTAATCTATGAGGAAACCTATTACTCCATTGGGGGAGGTTTTTTTGTTAAGGCAACAGATGAAAAGATAGAAACATCTGGACCACAGATTCCATTCCCTATTAATTCTGCACAAGACTTACTAGGGTATTGCGCTTCTGAGGGTTTGAACATTTGTCAAATAGTAGCTTTGAATGAGCAAGCTTGGCGTTCAACCAAAGAAACAAGAGAAGGGCTGCTTCACATTTGGCAAGTCATGTTGGATTCCATTTATAAAGGCGTACATACTTCGGGCGAACTTCCTGGAGGCTTACATGTTCAAAGGCGTGCTTCAAGCATATATAATCAGGTGCAAAAAAAATCAAGGACCTATACTAATTCTTCAGATTGGCTGGAATTTTTAAGGAGTCAACAAGCTGATTTTAAAGAACAAATTCGATGTATTTCTGCTTTTGCGATGGCTGTAAATGAGGAAAATGCCAATTTTGGAAGAATTGTAACCGCTCCTACCAATGGATCTGCAGGTGTTATACCTGCCGTGTTATTGTACAATTTGGTTTTCTGTGATCAGGAGGCTGGTGAGCAGGCAATTATTAATTTTCTGATGACTGCATCGGAGGTAGGGAGTATATTTAAAAAAGGTGCTACTATCTCGGCTGCTATGGGAGGTTGTCAAGCAGAAATCGGTGTGTCTTCCTCTATGGCTGCGGCTGCTTTAACTGAGGCATTAGGTGGCACACCTGAGCAATCCTTAATGGCAGCTGAAATT
>CAJXMP010000222.1 GCA_913056515.1 uncultured Lewinella sp. | reverse complement strand
CAACTATACTAAGGCCACAAACCTAGACGCGGTACACGATCAAGACAATTCTCAAGACAAGCAATTGATTTACATTCCATTATGGACAAATAATGTGACTGGATTCTTAGTTTGGAAAAATTATCAAGCTCAATTATCAACTGATTTTCAGAGTAAGACTTTTACCTCTAGGGATAATTTAAATTATTTAGACGCTTATTCAACCACGCAGCTAACTTGTTCTGCGCGTTGGCCACTTAAGCAAAATCAAATCACCTTTAGTGCAAGCATACAAAACATGTTCAATGCTTCTTATGCCTTGAGTCAAGGCTGGCCAATGCCAGGAAGAAATTATCAGATACAAATACTTTTTACAACGAAATGATTATGAAGAATCAATTACTTATCCTCCTTTGCTTTTTTTATGTAGCGGCCATTGGGCAAACTACGGTACTAGACTTTGAAGAAGCTAATCTTGCTTCGAATGACTATATAAACGGCATCACTCAAGATACTAGCCTTTTTAATTTTCAGGATGTACAATTCTCCAATTACTACGACATAGATTTCGATTATTGGGCCTCAGGGTGGGCAGTTTCAACCGTGCAAGATTCTACGACCAATGACTATTCAAACCTGTACGGAGCATATCCATTCGGTGGAGCAAATAATTCTGAGACATACTTAGTGGGACAATACACCTCCTTTGTGACCTTTCCGAATAATGTACCCGTAAATATTCAATCTGTAGATATCACGAATGCTACTTTTCCACTCTTGATCATGAGGGATGGAGACCCAAATGGATTTTCTAAACAATTTGGAGGAGATGATGGAAATGACCCAGACTTCTTCATTTTAACCATTAAAGGATTCAATACGCAAGGACAATTGATAGATAGCATAAACTTCCACCTTGCGGATTATACCTTTGAAGATAATACTCAGGACTATATCATAAATAAGTGGACCACAGTAGATCTTAGTACGCTTGGTGAAGTTCACAGCTTATCATTTAGTTTAAGCTCTTCTGATTTCAATCAATTTGGTATTCTTACGCCTGCTTTTTATTGTATAGATAATTTAGCCTTCGAAACTACGAATAGCCTAACTGAACATAATGAAGTAAATATATCTATCTATCCTAATCCAACTACTGATCAAATCAATATTAAGTTAGATCAGATAGACCCTAATACTGTGGTCAGGCTTTTAGACTTGAACGGAAAAATCTTGATTCAAAACAAGACTTCAACAAGTCATATTTCATGGGCCGTTAATCACCTAAAACAAGGCATCTATTTTGTAGAAATAGTTCAAAATGGAAATAGAATTGTAAAGCAAATAAGCATCAAATAAATTGACTGAATATGAAGACTCCTGTTGTAGTATTTTCCCTTATTGTTTTGATATTAACGGCTTGTGCTCCTGACGAGACGATCCAACCTATTCAGCAAAAAGGTCTTTTTGAACAGGGGTGCTTCATTCTAAATGAAGGCGGATTTGGACATCAAAATGCAAGTATAGACTTTTACGATTATACCGCAGATAGTTTGTACAAATCTGTCTTTTCTACACAAAATGGCTATGGCATTGGAGATGTTTTACAATCTAGCTTATCCCTAGGCCCAGATTACTACTTTGTAGTTAATAACTCCTCCAAGTTAGTTCGGACGGATTCCAATTTACAGGTGATTCATGAGGTGGAACAAATTCAGTCTCCAAGATATATTGCGCCATATGGTGACAAGCTCTTTGTTTCCGATCTTTTTGCCCAAGAAATTCATATTGTTGACCCCAATTTAGGTGTCAAAACCAATGCTATTCCGACCGCTTCTTGGACAGAAGGGATAATCGTTTGGGATGACTATCTACTCGTTTGTCAACCAACAGCTAATCAAGTGCTATTAATTGATGCCAATACCAATAGTAAACTAGATTCTATTGAACTAGAGGGCCAACCCTCCTTTATCATTAAGGATGAAGGTAATGACTTCTGGGTCTTGGGAAGTGGTGATTATACGGGTGTTGAATGGTCTCACTTAGGTAAACTACAGGTAGACAATCAAACCTTAAATGTAATCTTCAACGAAAGCATAGGTGATGTAGCTGGACTTTTCCCCAAACTAGCCTACAACCAAGCTGATCAATTGTTATATCTGGCTATTGGCAACACCATTTACGCTCAGCCAACAGCATCAAACACCCTAGACTTGAGTATGATCTTTGAATCATCTGCACAGAGTATATATAACATTGCGTATAATCCTCACGAAAAGGAGATTTTAGTTGCTGATGCGAAAGATTATGTCCAAAATGGTACGATTTGGAGGCATACTAACAATGGGCAACTTGTAGGTCAGCTTCAAGTGGGTATCATTCCAAACGGAGTCCTTTGTATAGATTAAATACTTGGACATTAAGTCGAGTAACTATTTCTTAGCTTTTCCCCATGAATCCTTCAAGGTACATGTTCTATTGAACACTAATTTTTCAGGACTACTAGTCTCATCTACAGCGTAATAGCCTTTTCGCATAAACTGGAATACTGTCCCGTTTTCCGCCTCTAATAAACTAGGCTCAACGAAAGCATTTTCATTTGAACTAAGTGATGCTGTATTAAAGAACTCTAAGAAATCTCTGTCTTCTTCTTTTGTAGGTTGAGGAACAGTGAATAATTTATCGTAATTCCGCACCTCAGCTTGGATAGCATGTTCAATACTTACCCAATGAATGGTTCCTTTAGCCTTAATACCTGATGTATCCTGCCCAGACTTTGAATCTTTGAAATATGTACAATGAATCTCAGTAATGTTGCCTGCTGCATCTTTAATGGCTTCTTGACACTCTACTATAAATGCATTTTTCAATCGTACACATCTTCCTGGACTCATTCTGAAATACTTTTTTGGAGCATCTTCCATGAAATCATCCCGTTCAATATATAGATTACGGCTGAAAGGAATCTTACGACTTCCCATAGTTTCATCTTCTGGGTTATTTATTGCCTCTAATTCCTCTACTTGATCTTCAGGATAGTTAGTGATTACAAGCTTCACAGGGTCTAACACGCCCATTACACGCGCTGAACTGGCATTAAGTGAGGTTCTTACACAAGATTCTAACAAAGCATACTCAATCAAATTCTCTCGCTTTGCAACACCTGCTTTATCACAAAATGTTCTAATAGCATCAGCTGGATACCCTCTTCTGCGCATACCTGAAATAGTAGGCATCCTAGGATCATCCCAACCACTGACAAGCCCCTCCTCTACTAGTTTGAGCAATTTTCGCTTGGAAGTAATCATATACTCCACATTCATCCTAGCGAACTCAATCTGCCTAGATGGAAATATGTCTAACTGTTCAATGAACCAATCATAAAGTGGCCTGTGATGTCTAAATTCTAAGGAGCACAAAGAGTGTGTAATATGTTCTATAGAATCAGATTGACCATGAGCAAAATCATACATCGGATAAATAATCCATTGATCACCAGTTCTATGATGATGATCCCGTTTGATTCTGTAAATAACCGGATCACGCATGTGCATATTTGGAGAAGTCATATCTACTTTTGCTCGTAGAACTTTAGCACCGTCCTCAAACAAGCCATCACGCATACCTTGAAAAAGCTCTAAATTTTCGGCGATGGACCTTTCTCTGAATGGACTTTCAATACCTGGTTTAGTAGGAACTCCCTTCATTTCTGCAATTTCAGCAGCAGTTGAATCATCTACATAGGCCAAGCCCTTTTCAATCAATTTTACAGCATATCCGTAAAGCGTCTCAAAATAATCTGAAGCGTATAACTCATTCGCCCATTCAAAACCCAGCCATTTAATATCTCGTTTGATGCTCTCTACATAAGAAGTGTCTTCGGTAGTAGGATTGGTATCATCAAATCTAAGATTAGTCTGCCCACCATACTTTTTGGCTAATTCAAAATTGATACAAATGGCTTTAGCATGTCCTATATGCAAATACCCATTGGGCTCAGGTGGGAAACGAGTATGTATTCTACCCTCGTGCTTCCCATTCTCTAGATCCTCTGTTATTATTTGCTCTATAAAGTTTAGTGCTTCTTTTTTAGACTCTGACATGTTTCCTTTTTATAAAAGACGTTTACATTCTATTTGGCATCTCAATACCTAACAAATCCATTCCATTTTCCAAAACTATTCCAACTAACTGACTCAATTGTAAGCGGAATACTTTAGTTGCTTCTTCCTCTTTGAATATCTGTAAATCATGCCAAAACTTACTAAACATTTTGGCTAACTGATAACAATAACTCGCAATGAGCGAAGGATCCAAGTCCTCTGCCGCTTGTTGTATTAATCCTGGGTATTGATACAAGCTTATAATTAGCTCACGTTCAATAGCCTCCAAAGACTGATAGTCTGTGCGCTGAGATAAATCAACGCCTTCTTGTTCTGCTCTAGATAAAATTCCTTTGATTCGAACAAAAGAATATTGAATATAAGGTCCCGTTTGACCTTGAAGATCCAATGATTCCTTAGGGTCAAAGGTCATCCATTTCTTCGGCTGAACTTTTACAATATGATACTTCAATGCAGCTAAGCCAATCTTTCGCACAATATCATCTAATTCCGCTGCAGGCAATTCTAATAG
>CAJXMP010000221.1 GCA_913056515.1 uncultured Lewinella sp. | reverse complement strand
TGTTTGGATCTAATGGATGGGGTCCTGCAGCTGAAAACGAACAAGCTATTGGTCAAATTTCAAGATGGTGTGAAAGAGTAAGTGATGGTTTTTTTAGAGAGCCTGCTAATACGCTGGGCAATCTTGGATTTGTTATCACAGGTCTTTATATGTTTTACAAGCTAAGCCAAGACGCCACATCGTCTAGGGGAATTTTTATGTTTTCCTCCTCAAGTCTTGCATTGCTTTATGCAACAGCTTCTACTTTTTTAGGACCAGGTTCAATGGCAATGCATGGAACTCATACAAAGTTTGGAGCTTGGTTAGATAATGTAAGTATGGTTATGTATATCCTTATATTGTGGATATATAACTTAAAAAAACTTTCAAGATTTAATCAAAAAACTTTTTACTTCATTTACCTGTCAATATTAATTTACTTTTCGATCGCTTATTGGAACTATGGTTCAGGTCTTGGCATCGGTCTAGATATATTCGAAGTAAGCATCGGTTTATGGTTGTCAACAGAAGTCCTAGTACGTTTTCCTAATTTTTATGGTCGCTTGTCTTCGGGGTTCGTTGTTTTATTAGTCCAAGAATTATTTGGAAATAGATTAATTGATGTAATTCAAAATCCAATCGACAATTGGCATATTCTTTTTTACTTTATTCCAGCACTGATACCCAACATTGAAACAAATGTCGATGTTAAAAGGTCTTATAGTCCTTGGTTTTGGCTTGGATTTTTATCTTTTTATGCTGCATATACAATATGGCTTACTGGAGTGGCTGATAATCCTTCTTGTGATCCAGATTCATGGCTTCAAGCTCATATGATTTGGCATTTATTATGTGCAGTTGCAACACTTAGTTTTTTTAACTTTTATCGAAATGAAAAAAGAAGTTAAAATATATTAAATGAAAAGATTAATCAAAGTTTTTTCATTAATAGTTCTATTTATTGGAGCTTTTTTTCTATTTTCTTCAGAAGCCAGAGCAAATTTCGCAGAATCGTTTACAGAAGTAGTAGATTCTCTTAGGGGTGTCGAGGAAGAAGCTGTAAAAATCTTCATGCCACAACCTCAGTCAGTGGATGAAATTGTTCTGGGGAATAGAGAATCTGAAGCGCTTACCGCAGAAGGGGTTTTGTTTGAGTCAAGCCTATCTCCAATATCTTATCTTGGAAACTGTGACGATAATTCAATTGGGCTTGAAAATAGAGAACATGGGATTAAATTCATGGAAGCATACTCAGATTTAATGACTGGGAATAGTAATAGTAATTCATCGAACTCTTATGTTGGAAGAAAAAATAATGACGTCAGTAAGTTTAATAGCTTTATAAATAATCCAGGATTTAATCATTCAATCAGTTGTGACATAGTGGATATAAGATGGAACTATCCTGAAGATACATCGTGGACCTCAAAAGTTTATGTTAATGGAGTTAACCTTACGCAAGAATCATTTTCTAACTCAAATCAATTACTTTTAAAAAAAGGGCCTAGATATGCTTTAGAAGTTGAGATGTATGATGCACATGGAAACAAATACAGGTCTAATGAGTACATAATTCAAAATTCAGATACAAATTCTGGATCTGAGTCAAGTGCGTACCTTGCAGATACTGGAGTGCAACCTGAATTTATAGAGGTACCTCAATATCTCGTTGGTAGTAAAGATGATAATTTGAGAGAAGAGGGGGATGAAAACTCAACTACTACTACTACTGTTCCTGAAAACTCAACTACTACTACTACTGTTCCTGAAAACTCAACTACTACTACTACTACTGTTCCTGAAAGGCCTCAAGCTATTTTTAATGTTCCTAGTGTGCAGTCGAATATTGAAAACAACGGCAATGATATTATATATTCTTTTACACCTGGTGAAAATGTTGCTTATTATAGGTTTGAACTTGGAGGAAAAACTGTTTATTCAACTCAACCTTCGGTAAGAATTGTGAATGGCGGTAGTCAATCTTTTGTCGTCAATATTTCACTTTTAAATATATATGGAGAAGTAGGTTCTACCTTCAACCACTCTCACGGAGGTGCCACTCAGAATTGTTTATCAGATACCAAATGGGTAAATAAAGACGGCATTGAGTTCTTTTACTACAGCCCGAATGATTATAGCTTGCCTACATGGAACTCTGAACCAACAGAGGTTTTAGTAAGAAATGGTTCTTTGCTGGTATCAATAAATAAACCAGAAAATGCAAGTTCTATTTTGATAAGTAAAAATGGAGATACGTTTTGGCAGACAGGTTGGCTGGAAGATATCGACCCTAACGATAATGAAAATAATTACAACCTATACATTCCTATACCTGAAGGTGTAACTGGTGAAGTTGAGCTTTTTGCTGAAAGAGGAGCTGGTCTATTTTCACAAACTATAAAAATTAACCTGGATGAATTTGAATTTACTCCAATTAGCTATAATTTTGACGATCCCAACTTTGTTCCAGTAATGTCTACTGCGTACCCGTTTGGATACGATATGCTTGGTGCTACGCAGGTCGAAAGTGGTTTTCCCACTTTAGATAATATACATGATATTGTGCGGGTTAGAGCTTTTAAATTTTACATTGATGGTAAGTGTATTGGGCAGCAAAGAGCTTGGAATGTAATAAACGACCCTGACATACTTAACACTATTTATCCCCTGGGTTATGCTGTGCTAACAAGACTCCCTCCAAAATCTAATTTAAATTATGAAATTACAGCAGTTGGGTTTAATGGAGTAGAATCACAACCTATTTCAACAAATCTTGTTACGTATCTTGAACCAACTGTTGAGCTCTTAGATATCGGTATTATCGATACGAACTGGATTGTATATGAAGAGTTTGCTTACATTTATTACTACTTATCTATGAGTGGGCAAGAATATCAACAATACTTATCTGACGGAAACTTTGTTTGGATGACTGTAGAAATGTGCTGTGATGAAAATCAGAGACTTTATTATCCATCAATAGTTTTTAAACCAATACCTGACTATGCCACATGTTCAGATTTAACTATTGTTAATAGATCATACTCCAATAATCCTGCCTTTTTAGGAGTACGAACCAATCCAGACCTTGAAGTTACTGAGTTTATTAAAAATGATGACGAATCAACACTTTCCTTTGAAAATAGTGGTGGAGAAATAGGAGATGTAATTTATTCTGTTAACGGAAAAGATGTATTTAGTGAAGTTCAGCTAGCTGATATATTTAATAATTTATCAGCAGGAGAAAATATTAATGTCGTAGTTGGTCGAAATGGAAATGCGGTCAATTTAGATATTGAACTCTCTGCGTATCCAAATCGATTTGATATTGAGGAAATAAACAAGGCAACTGGTTGCTTTGATAGCTCTGGAAGAGCTGTGGGTGTATTTAAAATAAAAATGAACCAAGGATATCAAAAAAATCAATATATTAATAGATTTCAATTGTATCAAAGAGATTCTACAGCAGAGAGTAGGTGGCCAACCGAAAATACGATGTTTTATGCTTCTTACAAAGAATTTAATAAGAATGGAAGTATTTATTCAGGAATCGGACCAGGAGATGACTTAGCAAGCTATGGATCACATAATGTAGATTTTTCAAAAGCATCATTTAGTATATCTTCAAATTCTCAAAGGTCTGGAAGCAGACCTGTTCTTGTTGCTAGTCAAGAAACTAGTGATGAGAGTGAAATTAGTGAAGAAGAGGTTGATGAAGGTTTCAAGCCTTTAGAAGCATTTGCTACTCCTGTACCTAGGTACTATTTTGAGTTAGCTGATTCTGAATATCTAATTGAAAACAATTTAATACCTTCGTTCAATAAATCAACATTTGGAGACTGTTGTTTCAGAAATGACTCAACTACTGAGAGGGGCGATAGAGTTTTCACTCCAGGTGCAAAAATTGCTTACTTTACACCAGAAGCAGCAGTGTTAGAGGGGTGGAGCTTGCATTCACTTACATGTAATTTTGTTGTAATAAATAAAGAATATGACTTTGATGATCCAATGTATTTGCCCCCTTCACCATACATACCAGAGGAAAGCAATTTGCCATATGTAACAATTATGGAGCAGACAGTAAATCTTGGAGAAGAATGTCAATTTGACTTTGGGGAACTTCAACAGTTCCCATTTTATGGAATTGGTGTGACTGCTTGTTACACAAATAAAGAAGGTGTTTATTACTGTATTAAGTCAGACTTTACAACATTCCCTTTTGCTTCTTGGGGTTAAGATACAAAATTAAGTGAGTCAATCCAAGCTGAAATTTCTTTAACAGTATTTCTATAAACTTCTAAAGCGTGTTCTTCAGAATCATAAGAAGATCTGCTTGGATCAACAAAAGCATTGTGAATTCTATTTTTTCCATTTGGAAATACTGGACATAGCTCATTAGCTGAATCACAAACTGTTAGTACGTACTCGAAAGGCTCATCAATAAATTCGTTAACTAATTTTGGATATTGAGTGCTTATATCATACCCTTCTTTATCCATTGCTTTTATGGCATAAGGGTTAACTATCTCTTCAGGTTTTGTTCCGGCTGAATAAATTTCATAATTAGGATACTTGGCTTTTAAGAGACCTTCGGCAATTTGGGATCGACAGGTATTTCCGGTACAGATAACAATTATTTTCATGAACCTAGTTTAAATGA
>CAJXMP010000220.1 GCA_913056515.1 uncultured Lewinella sp. | reverse complement strand
TACAGGGTTCCAATTTTTATAATGTGATGAGTCTGTAATAACAGCCCATACTTCTTCTGGTTCTGCCTGAATTATAATTTCAGTGTATACTTTACTATATCCTAATTTTTTTGAAAAATTATCCATTGAGGTGCATCCTGTTAACATAAGCAAAGATAGTAAGATAGATAAATATAGGAAAATTTTACGAAGCATAAACTTAATTAATTTCCTAATCTTTTTGAAACACCTTGTTCTTGTTGTTTGTTAAACTCATCATCGTTTGAATTATATAATTCTTCTATTCTAAGGTTTTTAGTTCTAATTGTTGGAACATTATTATTTTTCATTCCAAGATGTCTTGCAAAAACCGCTTGTTTTTTACTTGTTTGATGAGGTTGAAAATCTTTAATGTCTTCAATGGTTACTTTATCTCCTTTAACAAGGTATCCACTTTCTACTGCTTCATTAAAAACTTTAATTCCTTTTTTAGTTCGCATCACTGCAGCATTAAAACCTTCATCTTCTCCTTTAGGTGAACCCCCTCTCCAAGTATCTAGTGCTGCAATATCTGAACTTTCTCCAATTGCATCGGGGCAAATTTTACATCTAAATGGAACTTTCCAATTACTTTCATCACCCCAAAAAGAATTATAATCTTTATCAAACTCTCTTTGATCTTTTGTTTTGATATACATTCTTCCAGGGTTACCAAATCCTCTATATCTAAATTCTTCTAACTCTTCCTCTTTAACATTAAAGCTATCAATAAACTCTTGTGATTTTGTAAGTTCTTGAAAGCCTCCACAAACAAGGGTGAATATATATTTGCAATACTGATCAACCCTTTCATCTGATTTAGCAAGTAATCTAATAGCTCCAGCATCACAAGGTTTACCAACAAAAGCAAAGGTTTGTTTTTTATCTAAAGCTTTATGAAATTCACTTAAAGGTGAAGATGGACCGTATCTTGATCTACTTTCACAGTTAATTAAGTCTTCTTTATTATAACTGTATTTTACAATGTTTCGCATCGGGTTATCTTTGTCCCCTGCGGTATGCATAATGAAATCAACTTTCTTTTGTTCTAACAAATATAAAGACAATCCGTTTAACAAACCTCCTGTGGAACTTTGAAATCTAATTTTTGGATCAGTGGACCATGAATAATATAAATCAAAATAATTTCCCCAAACTAAATCTTTATTAGATCCTTTATTTTCTTCATGATCTTCAGGTCCTTCAGCAATAACTCCAGGACAAACTTTTTTAATTTCCTCTAAAGTTTCATTAGTGATTGGTGTTAATTCTTTAGGTTCTAAATTACCTTTGTCACTCATTTCCATCTCAATTGAGTTACCTGCAATACTTTTACAAAGTCCGCAGCCAATACAAAGGCCGTTCTTTACAATATCATCTAAAGAATTAATTTTTGTCATTACTCTTTATAAGATGGGTCTTTTGCATCACATCTTCTAAGTAATGCTGGCCACTCATTTAAACCCGGTGAAAATAATTCATATTGTTTTTGAGATAATTTCCACATTTCTTCAGTTGCCCTTTCAAGTGGTAAACCTGAACTTGTTGCTTGGATTGCAACTTCACACATTCTAATAGCATAATACATATTCATAAATGCTTCTCCTGCAGTTGCCTGACTAGCAGTTACAGTGGTAAGTGCATTTACACCATTAGTTGCTGCACCTAAACCTCCTAATGCTCCTGAGGTTGTTCCATCAGTTGTGTTCACACCAGATCCAGTTACTGAATATGAATTTCCAATCCTAGTGGAAGTTGTTCTAGCTGCATCAACATTAAGTTGAACACTGGATGACATTACACTCACAAGTCCACCTGCTTGTGCAGCAGATGACATTAATAACATTCCAATTAAGGCTGTTAGATTTTTCATTTGTCCATGAGTATGACCTACTTTTATTTAGATATTTGAGACTCCTTGACAGGTATTAGAAATTCGTGTATTATAAATAGGTGGTCGAAACAAAAGGTTTCGATTTATAACAGATCCATGTCGAGGATCTTTCATCTGTGGGTATCCATTCCACAAGTAAAAATTACGAGGTATAACAAATGATCAAATCTGTATTCGCAGCAACTGCTGCTCTCTCCATGTCCGCTGGTGCTGCCCTTGCAGGTCCCTACGTTAACGTAGAAACCAATGCTGGTTGGGTTGGCGATGATTACACTGGCGCCGCTACTGACCTCCACGTAGGCTACGAAGGTCCCGTAGGCGAGTCTGCTGCCTGGTACGTTCAGGGTGGGCCTACCATCGTTTCTCCTGATGGTGCTGAGTCCGAGACCGAGTTCTCTGGTAAGGTTGGTGCTAGTGTTGCTGTAACTGAGCAACTCGGTATCTATGGCGAACTCTCTGCTATCACCACTCAGCAAGAGTTCGATGATCTAAACGTCGGCGGTAAGCTTGGCGTCAAGTACAGCTTCTGATCTTCTGAATCTGTCCTATAAGGAGGGTCTTCGGACCCTCTTTTTTATGTTAAATTTTGTTTAAACATACCTATATACCGAGGTTTGTCTTTTGTTAAATCAATTTAACTTAATCTTAAAGACAGAATCTGAAGACAGTGTTATACTTTACAAGTCTTCGACAGACAAACCCGAAAACATTACAAAGGAATTTCAAATGAAAGCAATCGCACTTGCCGCACTGGCAGCTTCTGCACTGGCGACACCTGCCCTTGCAGGACCCTATGTAGAGTCCAAGCATGAATTTAAAGGTACAGATAATGACTATTCTAAAACTGTACATCAGGGTCGCGTAGGTTACGAATGGAAAGTGGGTTCTATGAAGCCCTATATTGAAGGTGGTGCTGGTGTATCTTATCCTGATGGTGGTGAGAGCAGCACTTTTACCGCACTAGAAATCGGAACCAAACTAAAGGTTACCGATCAGTTCTCTGCTTATGGTAAGTTTGAGAACATTTTCCAAGACGATGATACCCGTGATTGGAAAGTTGAAATGGGTACCAAGTACAAGTTCTGATAGGATATAAATGAAACTCAAATCACTCGCAGTAGTTGCTGCTGCCACTCCCCTAATGGTTGCCTGCGGTAGCGCAGAGAAAACATCATTCACACTGAATGGTGCAGGTGCTACCTTCCCTGCTCCTCTTTACAATGCATGGCTTGGATCTTTTGCTGAAGAAACTGGCAACCAAGTGAACTATCAAGCAGTTGGTAGTGGCGCTGGTGTCCGTCAGTTCACTGCTAAAACTGTTGACTTCGGTGCCTCTGATGGCGCTGTGAGTGACAAGAAGCAGAAACTGCCTATGGTTCACATCCCCATGACTGGTGGTGCTATTGTCCCTGCTTACAACTATCCTGGTTGTGATGCTAAGATGACTCAGACACAACTTGCTGATGTCTTCCTTGGTAAGATCACCAACTGGTCTGCTTTTGGTTGTGGTGATAAGAAGATCGTTACCGTCCATCGTTCTGATGGTTCTGGTACTACCAAAGGTTTTACTAACTCTCTTGCTGCCTTCTCCCCTGAGTGGAAGAAGACTGTAGGTGTTGGTAAAGCAGTCCAATGGCCTGTTGGTGTTGGTGGTAAAGGCAACTCTGGTGTTGCTGCTGGTATCCAACAATATCCTGGTGCTATTGGTTATCTGAACTATGGATATGTAAATGGTGGAAAGTTCCAACAGGTTGCTCTTCAGAATAAGGCAGGAAACTTCGTTAAAGCAAATGCTGAGACTTCTGCTGCTGGTTTGAGTAAGATTGTTCTTGACGATCAACTGCGTGGTGCTGATCCCAATCCTGCTGGTGAGAATGCCTATCCTATTGTCTCTCTGACCTGGATCCTGGCATATCCTGAGTCTGCTCCTGGTGTTAAACAAACTCTTCGTTATATGTTGAGTGAAGAATCACAGGGCATGGCTGATGGTCTTGGATACGTTCCTCTCCCAGAAGACCTTCGACAGAAGGCACTTGCTGCTGTTGACACTATTAAATAAGAATAGTATAATGGGGAACATTGTTCCCCTTTTTTTATGAAAAAGAAAGTAGAGAAAATGTTGAAATGGTTCTATCAGGAATCTGATAGAGGTGAAACAAACATTGTCGAGTGTAAAAGTCTTTATGATCTTGTAGAAAAACTACAGTATCGTCTTGAAGATATGGAAAGTGAACATATGCAACTATTGCGTGAAATGGGAAGAATTCAATCTAAACTAGATATGTTAGAAACTGACCTATCCGATGAAAATTAATCTATGGTATTCAAAGAGTATGGGTCAGTGGCGTTGGACTCTTGTAGAAGAATGGAAGAGTGGAATATCTAAATCCGAACAACATTCTGGACAACAACCCATACTGCGTGATGCAATGAATGATGTAGCAAACACTGTGGAGTATATAATGAATAAATAAGTGAAAACTGACGAAGTAATCACTATACAATGGATAATATCCGAGTAAGATGTCGTTCCTGTGGGAAGGAATTGGAAGGACATTCAAGTAAGACTGTATCATGTGGTTGTATGGTTCAGGGTTTCCTAAAGCTACCGATGTATCGAAACAGATAGATAAACAGGCTGGTAAAAAAAGAAAACGAATATCAGTTGCAAAATCAACTAAAAATAACAGTGTTTGTGGTGTGCGTTTAGGTGAAATGGATAATTGTATT
>CAJXMP010000219.1 GCA_913056515.1 uncultured Lewinella sp. | reverse complement strand
GGTGCATCTATGATCACAACCCAAATATCCTTGTGGCATTGCAGTAAAGCTATGCATAAATAGTGCATATTTTATTCATAGCTTTATTGTATACAGTACATTATTATACATAGTATATTTTTTCACATAGTACATTATTATACATTGTATAATTTTTACATAGCCCGACCAGTATTTTTTAATCTGTTGAACTTCAAAAATGGGTTGATCTAAAACATATTCTGATGAACTTCAGAAAATTGTTTACTGCGGTGTGTTCTGGAGATTTTATAATAGAAAATGAACAACTAAATTTTGTTTTTGTCAAATATATAATCAGAAAACACAAATTTTGAGATCAAAATTTTAGTTTCCTGGCATGTGATCAGATGAAGATCAGAAAACTTGAAATCAAAACTTCAGATCATCTTGTCGAAAGTTGCCAGTTCAACCGGTTTTTGAACTTCAAAAGCAACTTGTCTGCATGATGATCATAGGATTATCTGGTTATTGATATATATTTTTACAAGTACCTGTTGAAGTTCATTATGTAAAATATTTTCTAGATATCAAGAACCCAATTTTGAAAAAATTGATGATTTATATGAATTTTTCTTGTCCAAAAGATTGATAGATACTTCAGATGCTCAAATCCTAACGGACCACAAACCCCAACTTGCTAAATTATATAATCCAGCAGCTAAAGCATGGAAGAAAAGCTATAATGACTATTACCAAGAACATTTTAGGAAAAAATAACAACTGATTACAAGTATCAAACAAACCTAAACATCAGCTCATTTAACCAATGAAAATTGATAGCGGTTAAATGATTAATTCCTACTAATAATGGCATGCTTTTCAAACAAATACTATTTTGATACAAAAGAAATACAAATGAAAAAGCACCTGACGCCTATTTACATCTTTACAGCATTTATCTTTGCTCTGAGCATTGGCTGTACAACAGGTCCTAAACCTGCAGACTTAGTCCTCGTTTCAGACCATATTCCAGACATTGAAATGGACATCAAATATGCTACCGATGATAACTTCACTAGTTCCATACTCTATGACACCGCATTATGCTATCTAGCCTATGAAACGGCTCAACAGCTCAAATTAGTGCAAGACAGTTTAAGAAACATTAAATCATTCCAGGGCACAACCTACCCGGAAGGCTTAGGTATTAAAATCTGGGATGGCTTTAGGCCGATTTCTGTACAATTCAAAATGTGGGAAATAGTACCCGATGAGAATTACGTAGCCAATCCACACAAAGGTTCATCGCACAATAGAGGTGCAGCAGTAGATCTAACCCTGATTGACTTTGCTACGAAAAAAGAGTTAAGCATGCCTACTACATTCGACTATTTTGGACCACCAGCGCATCATGATTATGATTCCCTCTCCACTGAAGTTTTACAAAACAGAAGGCTTTTAAAAGAACTGATGGAGCAGGTAGGAGGATTCTCTGCTTACCAAATGGAATGGTGGCATTATTCCTACACCGGTCAAGAAGACTTTCCGATTAGAGATTGGCCTGAACGATAGGTTTTTATCCCCCGTAAGTCATCATTTTAGGAATTCTAAAAACTTGCCCATCCTTCATCACCTCCACTTGATAAATATAATGCTGAGGTGTTAAACCTAATCCTAGAATTGAAATAGGAATTCGGTGAGGTCCACTGGAAAGCTGTTCTTCAAAAACCGTTTCGACTAATTGACCATTCAAACTCCAAAGACTGATTTTCACTGCCGCAGAAGTAAATAGTTCAATTGGAATATGACAGGTACCTTTAAATGGATTTGGATAATTTTGACCTATTTGAATCAGCTTACTAGCTTGGTGCTCATAATGACTCACCCCCACAGTACCTTCTCCTTCAACACTGACCTCCAAAAATGATTCATACATCTGTGTGTCTTCATTAAACACTAAGCTAGCTAATTGATGTTCATATCCATCTACAAAGGCAAAATCAGTTTCTGGAGTTAACGGATCTTCTCCTTTGGTATAGTCTGTTGGATTTTCATTATAAATCGCATTGACTGCATCATGCTCGAAGGTAAACTGGGAGGTTGCTGCATAAGTTTGACTAACATACACTTGAAAATGAATATGACATACTCGTCCAGGATACCAGCCAGGTAGAATAGTTGTGAACTCCACTTCCCCATTGGCATCTGCTAATTGATAACCCCTCAGATAAGTAGTACCTTCTTCTGTTCCATACCCAGAATAATTACCGTCCTTATCACAATGCCAAATATGAACTCGAACATTAGGCATAGGTTCACAATTATCCACTCCTAATACGCGCATCTTTAGTTTAACCTCAGTACCAGCCCGATCCTCTCGAATATCTTGTCTTAGAAAAAACGCATTATCTGTTAGATCCAATGGGAAAGGCCCGGCGGTTTCAGCAGGAATCAACACACAATCTGGAGGTGAGGAAACAACTTGTTTTTGAAGTACATTTTTGTTTAATAAACCAAAACTAAGGCCAGTCAATCCAGCATTTTTGAGAAAATCCTTTCTATTCATAATAGTGTATTTGAATAGTAAAATAATAAAATCTAATACAAGCTTAATCGTATTGCGCAGGAATGATAACTAATGATAATATTAGTCAATAAACTCAGTAGCTTAAGGCATGCTAATTCAAAAATGGAAATGACTTAATTCATAAAATAAATGTATGCATTCAAGGAAGTAGCTATGCACAACCATATTAAGTATGGTAATAAAAGTAAAGATTTAGCTTTCATTGCTGACCTGTAGGAAAACATCAAAAATGCAACAAGACCAGTCAGCGCTGCTAATACAAAGAGTCCAAATAAAACCCATTCAAAGTAAAAAAATACAGGATTCCAAGCTACATTTAAAACCCACTGAATAGCATAAAGGAGGATGAAAAATTTTCTCCTTTTGAGCAAAAGGACTACTCAACCATGCTTTTCGATCAAAAACTAAAATGGTTTCCTCTGCATCTGAAATGCGGTTAACTTGAGTTGGCATAGGTTTAAAATTATAGTTACTATCCTATAATTTAACGCTTTACTAATTCCACAACCTACAGCTACTTAATTTTTTTTTTGCAATGGAACAACAATTGCATATAAATGGATGAAAAATGAATAGTATCTTAACCAGGTTCAAGGATATTTGCTGACTCCACCGACCAAGAATAAGTAGTTTGATGAAATAAAAAATCAATCTTCGTGTTTTTACCTACATATTCCAAGCGAAAGGAGACGATAGATCCTGTACAATTCCAATCGGTGATTTTTAAATAAGAGGATATCTCAGCTTGTTTTAAAGCAGCTTCAGATTCCATCCTAAGCCAACGTTTTTCAAAAAATATCCCATAAAAGGCCAAAGGATCTAGGACAGGATTTTCAGCTAAATATAAAGGCTTATGGACAGCTAAACTATCCGAATGAAGCATTTCAATTAGATCTCGATTACGAAATACTTGCCTAAAAATATCACTATAATCCTCTTGCCTCAACATAGGCGTATAATCTGCATGATAATAGGTCTTTAAATCCTTCAAATAAATGGCGGAGGTATTCCTTTTAACCTTACCATATGCAATACCTCTTGCAGGATCTACATTTAGGTAATAATCACCACAACTGGAAATAGTATAGTCCGATTTTTTTTCATTTGGCAATCCATATTTCGGGTTTCCTCTACCGAAAGCTATGACATAATGAGCCCCTTTTTTAAAATTCGATACATACATTCGACAAAGATGACCAGGGTCTCCCCAAACAGTAATCTTGCTTCTTTGTTCTTTCCCCTTAAAAATTTGAACAACCTCTACAGCCATGGATACCGGAAAATCTCCATGCATACCCGGTTCATAAGTCAAATAATCTACCACTTTGACTTCAGCTACTAAAACACTATTAATGCTGGCATACAAAAATTCGCCTTGCGGAACACAATCACAAGCATGCAACCAATGTGCAGTAGAAAAAAACAAACTTGCTAATAGAAAAGAATAGCGTTTCATACCTTTTTTCTATAAGGATGATCATTCTATACTTTATGTTGCACCACTACCCTATTTTTCTACAAAGAAAAGGCAGAAAGAAAATCCCACAGGATTTGATTTGGACTACGACCATCAATGGCTGCACTAAACCAAACATGGCCGCCAGGACTACCATTTTCTTCATTAATGGTATACAAAGTATAAGCAGTTCCTTCCAATCCACCCGTCCACTCTTCAAGTAATACATCTCCATTTTCTAAGTTTGTCTGATTCAAACTGGAGCTGGGAATTTGATTATGGTCCAACCAAAAATCGACAATGGAGTCGATAGATTGATAATCACTATTACCTGTGTAAGGCAGTACATCATCATTTATTCCATGAAAATGAATAACTGAGGTGGTAAAATCGGTATTACAATCATCCTCCAACATAACGCCAGACATGATACCCACTGCTGCGATTTGATCTGCCAGATTACAAGCTAATCCATAGGCCATCATCCCACCATTGGAGTAACCGATGGCATACACTCTGTCCGTGTCAATGGTATAATTAGAAGCTAAAGTTGCAATAAGTTGTTGAGTAAAAAACACATCATTAGAGGTAATATCCTCTAGCCCATTATCCCCTGGATCCCACTCTGGAGCACCTTTATCTCTTTCCACTCCCTGAGGAT
>CAJXMP010000218.1 GCA_913056515.1 uncultured Lewinella sp. | reverse complement strand
CTCTCGCCTGTTAACGCGAGAACATATGCGTTATTATGGTATCATTATCCAAATTCAGTATTTATATTTTCTGTTTCTGACAAATTTTCCAAAGATAACTAGATTTTGTTAGCCCAAAAGCAACCTTCAAGTAGTGTTGTAATTAAACCACCTGAAGCAACATCGTGACCAGCCACTATATTTCCGACTTTAATTTGATTTTGAATCCAATCAAAGGTTTCTTTAAATGCCTGATCGTTTAATATGTTTGGTGCAGCGTTACCTATTTTATTCTTCGTCTGTGCAAATGAAGAACCACCGAGTTTAAATGAATCTGCGGATAGATTGATGTAGTACAATTTCCCTTTTCCTGGTTTGAAAACAGGCTCTACCGCTTTTGTGAAGTCATTGCAATGGCCTGCAGCCGAAATAATCACAGTACCTGGAGATAAAACTTCCTGTTCGGCATACTTCTGCTTCATTGAAAGCGAATCTTTACCGGTAGGGATATTGATTCCCAGGGCAACTGCAAAGTTAGATGCGGCCTCTACTGCTTTGTAAAGTCTTGCATTTTCACCTTCGTTATTACAAGGCCACATCCAATTCGCTGAAAGTGAAACGCCGTTTAAAGCATCATCAATAGGTGCCCAAACTAGATTTGTTAAACACTCCGCTATTGCATTTCGAGAACCTGCTGCCTCATCAATCAAGGCTGCAACAGGTGCATGACCTATAGAAGTTGCTACACCCGCTTTACCTTGATAATCAAGGGCCATCACAGCTACATCATTAAGTGGTAATTGAAGTGGTCCAGCACATTGTTGCTTAGCCACTCTACCTCCCACACATCGATCTACTTTATTCGTCAACCAATCCTTACAAGCCACTGCCTCTAACTGCAATACCTGTTTCAAAATGGTTTCAAACTGATCAGCACTATAGGCAACATCTTGATACTTACGTGCTACAGTCTCATCCTTCATGATGGTCTTGGGAGAAGATCCAAACATATCATTCATGTGCAGATCCATAGGTTTTTGACCAGAATCAGATCCTTCAAATTTGAAAACATGATCATTGGTTACTTCTCCTACCGTGTACATCGGTGCACGTTCGCGTTCCGCTACTTGACGCAATAAGTCTAGATCTTTTTCTTTAATCACCAATCCCATTCGCTCCTGAGATTCATTCCCAATCAATTCCTTAGCAGAGAGCGTCGGATCGCCCACAGGTAATTGGTCTAAATCAATATGCCCCCCAGTTTCCTCCACGAGCTCAGACAAACAATTCAAGTGTCCCCCTGCTCCGTGATCGTGAATAGATACAATAGGATTATGATCACTTTCTACCAAGCCACGAATAGCATTAGCTGCACGCTTTTGCATCTCAGGATTAGACCGCTGAACAGCATTCAATTCTATTCCTTTATCCATCTCTCCCGTATCAGCAGAAGAAACGGCTGCTCCTCCCATACCAATACGGTAATTATCTCCACCTAAAATAACAATCTTATCCCCAGCTTCAGGTGTTCCCTTCAAGGCTTGTCCAGCTTTTCCATAGCCAATACCCCCAGCCAACATTATCACCTTATCAAAACCAAGTTTTCTCAAATCTTCTGCTTCTGCCGCTTCTTGATGCTCAAAAGTCAATAGTGAACCAGAGATCAAGGGCTGACCAAACTTATTACCAAAATCAGAAGCTCCATTAGACGCTTTGATCAGAATATCCATGGGTGTTTGATATAACCAATCTCGCTCTTCCATATTTTCCCAAGGCCTATTTTCCTCTAGCCTAGAATAAGACGTCATATACACTGCGGTACCTGCAAGTGGTAAAGAACCTTGGCCCCCAGCCAAACGATCTCTTATTTCTCCTCCTGAACCCGTAGCTGCACCATTAAAGGGTTCTACTGTAGTTGGGAAATTATGCGTTTCTGCTTTTAGTGAGATCACTGAATCAAATTCAGTGGTTTGATAAAAGTCGGGTTTCTCTGGTGACTTTGGCGCAAATTGCTCTACTTGCGGTCCTTTTACAAAAGCTACATTATCCTTATACGCTGAAACGATATGATTCGGATGTGCAGCGGATGTATTCTTAATCATTTTGAACAGCGACAAGTCCTTCTCCTCCCCGTCAATGATGAAAGTACCATTGAATATTTTGTGTCGACAGTGTTCGGAATTGATCTGAGAGAATCCAAACACCTCTGAATCGGTCAATTGACGACCTATGCGTTGAGCCACCTCATTCAAATAATCAATCTCATCTACGCTCAATGCCAATCCTTCTTGTTCATTAAAAGCTGCAATGTCATCTATGGCTAAGATGGGTTGTGGCTGCACAGTTACTTCAAAAACATTTTGAGCCAGTCCTCGGTACAAAACCTGCAACATCGGGTCAATATCTACCTGATCATGCTCCACCTGCTCATACGTTTCTATTCGTTCAATACCTGAGATGTTCATATTCTGTGTAATCTCAACAGCATTTGTACTCCAAGGAGTTACCATCTCTGCTCGAGGTCCCACATAGAAACCCTCTAGCTGTTGGGCATCCAATTGCTCAGCATTTCCGAATAACCATTCTAATTTGGCAATCTGCGCTTGATTTTGCTCAACAGTCTGTACCGCGAAGATGGTTTTTTGCTTCTGAAAGAATAAGATCATGACGAGGTTGATTTTGTAAAGTGCAAAGCTAAATATAGTCTTGAACTTTAAGAATTAAGCTGCGGATTTTTTGATCCGAAATCGTGCTTTTTTGAGTCCTATGCCTGTATAACAATTCCTCCTAAATAAAATTCAACATTTTCATGCTTTTTGATGCACTCTAAAAAGAAAAATCCATTCTTGGGTCCTGCTTTTTGGAACAATTTTCCTACTTTAACTATGCTTCGTGGCAGAGGAAGCAATAACCATTACAACATCAACGCTATGTCAGATCAAGGCCGTGCCAAGAAATACTGGAGTGCGAACATTCAACTATTGAGTGTGCTTCTGGTGATTTGGTTCTTATGCTCTTTTGGAAGTAGCATACTGTTCAAAGATCAGTTAGACCAGATTCAAATAGGTGGTTTCCCACTAGGTTTTTGGTTTGCGCAACAAGGCTCCATTTATGTTTTTGTCTTACTCATATTTATCTATGTTCGTAGGATGAATCGATTGGACAAAACCTATGGCTTTGACGAAGATGAAACACAAGTAGGTCAATGATGGGCGCACAAGCATGGACATATCTGATTATAGGAATAACCTTTGCGCTGTATATCGGCATAGCGATCTGGTCAAAAGCAGGGTCTACTAAAGACTTTTATGTAGCAGGTGGTGGCGTCTCCCCATTAGCCAACGGAATGGCTACTGCTGCAGATTGGATGTCAGCAGCATCCTTTATCTCTATGGCGGGACTAATCTCCTTCATGGGCTATGACGGATCGGTATACCTGATGGGTTGGACAGGCGGTTATGTATTACTAGCCTTACTCTTAGCCCCATATTTAAGAAAATTCGGTCAATACACTGTACCAGACTTCATTGGTACTCGATATTACTCCAGCACAGCCCGAGTGGTTGCCGTACTTTGTGCACTTTTGGTTTCATTTACCTACGTCGCCGGTCAAATGCGTGGTGTGGGTATCGTCTTCTCTAGATTCTTAGAGGTGGACATCAATACAGGAGTCATTATTGGCATGTTAATCGTATTGTTTTACGCTGTTTTAGGGGGTATGAAAGGTATTACATACACCCAAGTAGCACAATATTGTGTGTTGATTTTTGCCTTCATGGTCCCTGCCATTTTCATTTCGATTCAGATGACTGGGAATCCCATTCCACAATTAGGCATGGGCGGTCAATTGAATGATGGATCCGGCATGTATTTGCTCGAGAAGTTGGATAATTTATCCGAGGAATTGGGTTTTGCAGCCTATACTTCAGGGAGTAAAGCCCGAATAGATGTCTTTGCCATCACCATGGCCTTAATGGTTGGAACTGCGGGACTTCCACACGTAATTGTGCGTTTTTTCACCGTAAAAAGAGTCCGCGATGCCCGCAAGTCTGCTGGCTTAGCCTTATTATTTATCGCTATACTCTATACTACTGCTCCTGCAGTGGCTGTTTTCGCTCGAACGAACCTCATTGGTACCGTTCAAAATAAAGCATATGCCGAGGTGCCTGAGTGGTTTAGTAACTGGGAAAAAACAGGTCTTTTGACCTATGAAGATAAAAATGCAGATGGGCTCATTCAATACCACGCGAACGGGTCTATCAATGAACTTACGGTGGACAGAGATATTATGGTGTTAGCCAATCCTGAAATAGCTGGACTTCCCGACTGGGTGATTGCCTTGGTTGCAGCCGGTGGTTTGGCAGCAGCGCTTTCTACAGCTGCAGGTTTACTCCTCGTTATTTCTGCCTCTATCTCCCATGACTTAGGTAAAAAGGTCCTCAAGCCAGACCTGAGTGAAAAGCAAGAATTATTATTAGCTCGTGGAGCTGCAGTTGCTGCAGTAGTGGTAGCAGGCTACTTTGGCATTAATCCGCCCGACTTTGTGGCAGCTGTAGTGGCCCTAGCTTTTGGATTAGCCGCAGCCTCTTTCTTCCCGGCTATTGTGTTGGGTATTTTTTATAAAAAAATGAATAAACAAGGTGCCATCAGTGGAATGGTCGTGGGTATTTCCTTAATGGTCTTTTACATGCTCAAGTTTAAGTTTGGCG
>CAJXMP010000217.1 GCA_913056515.1 uncultured Lewinella sp. | reverse complement strand
CGTACTGTTCGTACTCAACTCCAGAATACCAAGCAATAAAAAGCTCTGTAATATAAGCGACTCCCACTATTGATCCAGTGATCATAATGACAATATTCATGAGCTCTATGTGCTGTACTGTAATATAGTCTTCTAAATGCGATACTTTACGCATGATGATGAGTAGTGTATTTACCATTGCGAATCCAGAGAATATGGCTCCTGCCACAAAGTAAGGTGGAAAAATAGTAGTGTGCCAGCCGGGAATTACAGAGGTGGCGAAGTCAAAAGATACAATGGTATGAACAGACAGTACGAGCGGAGTTGCAAGTCCTGCTAAAACAAGGGAAACTTCTTCAAATCGCTGCCAGTCTTTGGCACGTCCTGACCACCCAAAACTCAATAAACTGTATATTTTTTTCTGAAAAGGCAATACCGCACGATCTCGGATCATTGCAAAATCGGGTAATAGCCCCGTCCACCAAAATACTAAGGAAACAGTAAGGTAGGTTGATATTGCAAAAACATCCCATAGCAAAGGAGAATTGAAATTTACCCAGAGCGAGCCAAATCCATTGGGTATCGGCAATACCCAGTAGGCTAACCAAGGTCTTCCCATATGAATAATAGGGAATAAGCCTGCTTGAATCACAGAAAAAATAGTCATGGCCTCCGCAGAGCGGTTGATCGCCATACGCCATTTCTGTCTAAATAATAGGAGAACAGCGGAAATCAGTGTTCCGGCATGACCAATACCTACCCACCAAACAAAATTGGTGATGTCCCAGGCCCAACCTACAGTCTTATTGAGACCCCAAGTTCCTATTCCAGTCGAAATTGTGTATATGATACAACCTACACCCCATAAAAAAGCGGTCAGTGCAATACCAAATACAATCCACCACTGTTTATTTGCAGCTCCCTCAACAGGTGCAGCAACATCAATAGTAACATCATGATAGGACTTATCTCCTGTTACAAGCGGTTTTCTAATGGGTGCTTCGTAGTGCGATGCCATAGGTTTTTTATTCTTCGTTATACCTTATCGTCCGTATTTCTAACTTTTACTTGATACATTACATTTGGTTTTGTCCCGACGTGTTCTAATAAATGATACATACGGTCCCCTTCATGTAATGCAGCAACTTTGCTCTTTTTATCATTGAGGTCACCAAAGACCATCGCTCCAGTTGTACAGGCATTAGAACAAGCTGTTTGGAATGTACCGTCTTTAATTTCTTCTCCTTTTAATTTGGCATCAAGAATTGTTTTCTGTGTCATCTGAATACAGAGCGAACATTTTTCCATCACGCCTCGAGAACGAACCACCACATCTGGGTTTAGTACCATACGGCCTAAATCATTATTCATGTGGTAGTCAAACTCGTCATTTTTATTATACAAGAACCAGTTAAAACGACGTACTTTATAAGGACAGTTATTGGCACAGTAACGCGTTCCTACGCAGCGGTTATAGGCCATATGATTTTGACCTTGTCTCCCATGGGAACTCGCTGCAACCGGACAGACTGTTTCACAAGGTGCGTGATTACAATGCTGACACATCACGGGCTGAAAAGCCACTTGGGGATTGGCAGCAGCCTGCTCCATCTCGCCAAATGTATTTAATGAATCGCCAATACCTGAAATCTCTTCTTTCGTTTGGTTATCTCCTTCAAAGGAAGTAGCAGAAGAATAATAACGGTCAATTCGCAACCAATGCATATCTCGTGATCTTCTTACTTCACGCTTACCTACTACAGGTACATTATTCTCTGCATGACAAGCTACTACGCAAGCACCACAACCTGTACAGGCATTGAGATCAATAGAAAGGTTAAAATGATGTCCAATACTTCGATCAAATTCTTCCCACATATCTACCTCAGGAGAAGTAACATCAAACTCAATGTGATTTTTTGAAACTTGTGGGGTAGGATTCCAGTATTTTTTATCCTTGGTATTAAAAATTTCTAGTGTAGTCTCTTTGACTATATCGCCACGACCCATTAGTGTATTATGCAACTGAACGCAGGCAAATTCGTGCTCACCTGAGTCTGACTTGAGGGTCACCTCTTGAATACGGTCAAAATTGTGATAGAGTTCATAGGCATTTACCCCCGTTTGCATTTCTTCTTTGAGTCCCATACGCGGACCATAACCGAAAGCCAGCCCTACAGTGCCTTGGGCTTGTCCAGGCTGAACAACAACTGGGACTTTGAGTGTTTTTCCTTGTAAACTAACAGCCGCATAACTTCCATTTAAAGCCCCATTAGAAGTATTTGTATTTGTTAATCCCAAGGCTTGAGCATCGCTCATGGAAATGGTTAAATAATTATCCCAGCTGACTCTTGTAATTGGATCTGGAAATTCTTGAAGCCAAGGATTATTGGCTTGCTGACCATCACCCATACCCGTCTTAGAATATAATACCAGACTCATACCGGATGTTGAGGCTGTTTTTAAATCCATTGTATCAAGAGTAGTAAGGTCAGAATTGATAGGCTCAAGCTGTTCAGCCTCTATTGAAAAATAGCCGTCGTGCAAAGCCTTACTCCAAGAGGAACCTCCTAAAATAGATTCGTTCCAGTAGTTCTTGATTTCATCGTAATACTTGGTATTTTGACCCGCCAATCGAAGCAATACATCCTGAAATTGTTGTGTATCAAATAAAGGGCGAATTGTGGGCTGTGCCAACGCAAAATGACCTGATTTAAATTCATAGTCTCCCCAAGATTCTAGAAAGTGAGGTGTAGCAGCTACAAATCTTGAAGCCGCAGCTGTTTCATCAAGTTTTGAAGTAAAGCTTAATGAAAATTCGAGGTTTCTTATCGACTCGGCTAAGGCTTTCCCGTTTGGTGTTGTAAATACTGGATTTACCCCTACTGTAATTAATCCACTTACTGTGCCAGAGGCAATAGACTCAAGAGCCTGTTGAACGGCTTTAGCTTCTCCTTGTCTAATGAGCTTAGGAGATTCAGGTTGAAAGGCTTTGCTTTTCAGTTGCGTATTTACAGCAAGCACAACCGCTTGTGCCGTATCGTCTTCGATCCCAGAGACAAGTACTCCATCGGCTCCCGCATTTGTGAGTGCTGCAAGTGCTTGGTCGGCCATCGGCTTTAAGCCCTCCGCAAGTTGACCAGCTGAACCCAAAACAAGACGGTCATAGAAATAGGCTAAAATATTTTTTTGGTCTGAAGGTGTACATGGCAAACGGTAATCTGCATTGGCACCCGTCAGTGATAAATTAGATTCAAAATGATAATGCTTTGACATAACTGCTTTGCCAGCTACTCCTCTGGGTGTTTTGGCATGCGCATATCCTTTTGCATAGCCGCCACCTTGCCAATCTCCTAGAAAATCTGCATCTACAGAAACTACCGCTTTGGCTTTTGAAAAATCATAATCTGCTAGGGCTCTTTTGCCATAATAAGCTTCGTAAGCATTGAGGGCAGCATCACATGAAATAGCGTCATAAGTTAGAGGACGTATATTTGGATAAGCAGCAATAAAATCACCGATAATCTTTTGCGTGGTAGGACTTGGCAATGTGGGTGTTATAAGGAGAATTTCTTTATTAGTAGCAGCTAGTGCTTTAAGCATAGCCCCTACCTGTAGATAAAAATCATCCCACGATATATCTTCACCATTTGCTAAGGGACCCTGTAAACGAAGTGTGTCATAGAGCGATAATACAGAAGCGTGTACTCGGGCGTTTGCAATTCCCATTGTTGGGGCTTCTGGATTACTTTCAACCTTTATCGGCCTCCCTTCTCTGGTTTTGATTAAAATGCTTCCAAAGTCAAATCCGTCCGCTATACTCGTTGCGTAGTAATTGGCAATACCAGGGCGTATCCGTTCCGGCTGAACTACATAGGGCACTGATTTAATTACGGGACCCTCACAAGCTGCAAGTGTGGCAGCAGCTGTACTAAATCCAACATATTTTAAAAAATCTCTTCTTGAAGTACTGCTCTCTTCCAAGGTTTTTTCATCGCTTAAAAAATCTTCTGGAAGCTTAGATACAAATTCGTTGTGTTCTAATTTTTGAACTGTTTCATTAGAAGGATCTAATTGAGCAATATTTTTCCAATAAGTTTTGTTTGATGCCATATACTTTTTTTGATCGCTCATTAATAGTGACATTTACCACATTCTAGTCCGCCCATTTGAGCGACTGTAAGTTTTTCTACCCCGTACTTTTTAGAGAGTGCTTCATGAATTTTTGCATAGTATTCATTACTCTCTACTTTGACATTAGTTTCTCTGTGACAGTTTATACACCATCCCATTGTAAGCGGCGAATATTGATACATAATTTCCATTTCCTCAACGGGACCATGACATTTTTGACAAGCAATCTCGCCGACCTCAACATGCTGTGCATGATTGAAATAAACAAAGTCTGGTAGATTATGAATCCTTACCCATTTCACAGGCTGCGTTTCACCTGTATAGCTTTGGTTGGTTTCATCCCAGCCTACTGCCGCATATAATTTTTTAATTTCTTTGGTATAGAAGTCTTTGGTATACCCATTTTCAAGATCTTCTTCTCCATTGTATTCTGCGATATTTCTATGACAGTTCATACATACATTGAGGGATGGAATGCCAGAGTGCTTAGAAACACGAGCTGAAGAGTGGCAATATTTACACTCAATTTGATTAGCCCCTGCATGAATTTTATGGGAGTAGTGGACGGGTTGAATAGGCATATAA
>CAJXMP010000216.1 GCA_913056515.1 uncultured Lewinella sp. | reverse complement strand
GTTAGCGTAGAAAGTAGATGTTACATCAAAGTTTAAGTTTGACCCATCTAAAGTGTTATTAATCATGATATCTGCTGGTGCAACAGCAGCTAAACGCGCGTCTAGATATGATTCAAACGCATTAACGGAAACTGAAGCGTTAGTGATAGCTCTATCAATAACCGCATTTGGATAACCCCCAATTAAATTACCTAAAGCATCATATTCAGTGATTTGCATAGGGTCTCCTGCGTGTACAGCTACTCCAACAAATTGATCCGGGTAATTGGTTTGCATGTGCTCCATGGCAATAGCACCTCTTGGACAGAATCCACACCAAGTACCAGTTGCCTCTTCAAATAATACACGCTTTGTACCAACTTGAGAAAGTACTAGTACTTCTAAACCTAATATTTCGTTATCTGAAGCATCTGCATCAGGGTTTCCATTAACAGCTGTAATAGAACAATCAATAGTATAAGAACCAGCAATTGCAAAGTTTGCTAAGTCAGCATGCGTAAATGAAGCTGAAGACAAAGGTGCCATATCAACTGAAACGGTTTCTTCGTAAGTATTGGTACCATCCGTCCACTCAAAAGTAAGTGAGTTTACTTGATTACTTCCAAAGTTGAACACATTGAAAGTAACTTCATTATCTGTGTTAATACTTGTAATTTCCTCTACAGAAGCACTAGATAGCTTAACATTATCTGCTACTGGCTCATAAACAATTACATCATCAATTACGAAGCCATAATTCCAAGCAGCACCATCTTGGTATTCAAATGCAAGTACTACTTCTTGTCCTGCATAATCTGCCATTGAAAACTCAACTAAGTCAAAAGCTTCGAAATCAGCAACCGCTGCTAAATCTAATATCTCAATGAAATTTGTTCCACCATCTGTTGAAATGAAAACTTTTGCCGTTTCATCGGCACCGTAGTCACCATCAACAAAATAGTAATTGAAAACTAATTTTGCATCTGCTGAATTGGGAACAGTAAATGCTGGAGTAATAGCCATTCCACTTAGATCAACGCCATTTCCTGCAACATCGTCATTAACAGCAAGTACAGAAGATGATCCTGGTATTGCAAAATAAGTACTAGATAGATCTTCAGCGGAACCTTGAGTCCATGCAGCATCAATGGTCCAGGTAGATAGATCTCCTTCAAAGTCCTCTGCAAACTGTGCAAAAGACATGAACGAGCATGTGAAAATTAATAGAAGGGTAAATAAGTTCTTCATAAAGGGTATTTAATAAGATTGAGATTTAAAATATATGTATTAAGAAGCTGCCAAAATACAATTATGTAATTAATTATCAGAAGAACATCAAACTTTTGTTTGGCTCAATGTTACTTTTGTGCTAATTGTAGTCAAAGTGCTTTCTTTTACCAACCCTAATGCAACCCTGAAATCCAAATCTAACTGGCAGACCGAGCTATTCCTAACTTATATTCATCAATCGCTCTTTTTCGAGCAAAGGTATGCTCAACGATAGCTGTGGGATAACTAAATTCGTTTATGTCAGGTACCCATTTTTTGATATACTCTAAGTTTTTATCAAATTTCTTGGTTTGCTCATAGGGATTAAACACTCTAAAATATGGCGAAGCATCACAACCTGTGCCTGCTGCCCACTGCCAATTACCATTATTACTACTGAGCTCAAAGTCCATTAATTGTTTGGCAAAATAAGCTTCACCCCACCTCCAATCAATCAATAAATGTTTACATAAAAAGCTAGCCACAATCATTCGAACTCTGTTGTGCATATAACCCGTCTCGTTTAATTCACGCATACCAGCGTCCACTATAGGGTATCCTGTTTCACCCTTACACCAAGCTTCAAACTCTTCCTTATTATTCCGCCATTGGATGCCATCATACTTTGATCTAAAATTGGAGTGTACCACTTTAGGAAAGTGCCAAAGAATCATCATAAAAAATTCCCTCCAGACCAACTCTGATAAATAGGTTTCATTACGATCTACAGATGCCCGAACCAAAGACCGAGCACTAACCATTCCAAATCGCAGGTAAACTGAACTAAAACTACATTTATTTACTGCGGGGAAATTTCTATTCTCTTCGTAATTGTCAATATTTTCCTTGGCAAGAGTAGGTAAAAAATATGCCTGATCTACAATTCCTAAGTCCGATTTTGAGGGAATATTATAAGTCACTTGTTCTAGAGCAGCCAATTGGCCAACAGAGTCCCATACTTGATAATCGGATGCTTGTAGATGCTCTAACCATCTTCTTTTAAAAGGCGTGAAAACAGTGTATGGTGTGCCATCTTTTTTTAATACTTCATGAGGCTCAAAGACTACCTGATCCTTAAAGGAATGAAATGATAAACCCTGGCGCTCTAAGGAGTCCTTAATTTGTTGATCCCTGGATATAGCATAGGGCTCATAATCAGAGTTGGTATAAACGGCTGAACAGCCTAGCGAAGCACATAATTCAGGAATGACTTGAATTGGATTGCCTTGCTGGATTAAAATATCCCCGCCATGCGCTTGATAACTTGCACGGACTTCCATCAATTGATCATAAATCAAATTAACCCTTCGATCGTTTTCAGGTAATTCACTCAGAATATTTGAATCGAAAATAAAGACAGGTATAACTTGATGGCCAGTAATCAAAGCCTCATATAACCCTTTATTATCCGAAGTGCGTAAATCTCTTCTATGCCAAAAAAGAATTTTTCCCATCTTTTTTTAAACTAATACAATTTTTATATCATTTGGTTTATATATAATATTAAGCGTGAACTTATTTTAATCATTAAACATATTGCCTGGTGCGATTAGAAGAAGAATTAAAACAACGTAAGCCCTTTAGTAACGAAAGAGAAAAATTAGTAGTTAATAGTATTTATACAGGTTTGTGGCTCAACAGCCTTTTAATAGATAAACTGAAAAAGTTCAATCTAAATGATCAACACTACAACATTTTGAGAATCTTGCGTGGACGTTATCCAGAACACGCCCTAACTATGGAGATCAAGGAAGTGCTCTTAAACAAAAGAGGCGATCTAACTAGACAGTTGGAAAAATTAGTAAAGCTTGAACTGATACGTAGAGAAGTAAATCCATCTAATAAAACTCAGATTTTTTCTTTTATAACTCAAAAGGGTTTAGATACCCTAGATGAGATTCATGAAATCCATGATTATAGCGTAGTGTACAATAATGTATCCAAGGAAGAGGCTGAACTAGCCAACGAAATTTTAGATAAACTAAGAGGTTAAACCCAATCAAATTTTAAACACATTTTAATGAAGATAATAGCATTTTCAGGTTCTAATAGTAGTACCTCCATCAATCAAACCTTACTTCAAACTATCCAAGACAACTTTAAAGAATACCCAATCGATCTATTAGACTTGCGTCAATTAGATCTGCCTATTTTTAGTGTCGATATCGAACGAAATGAAGGATACCCAGAAGTATTGAAGGAACTCATAGAGCAACTCAAAGAAGCGGATGCACTTCTTTTAGCCCTACCAGAACACAATGGATTCCCTCCAGCATTTTTCAAAAATTTAATTGACTGGATGTCCCGAATGGACAAGCAGTTCTTAGGTAATAACCCAACCGTTCTCTTAAGTACATCACCTGGATCAAAAGGAGGTTCTAATGCACTTGAGCGTGTAGCTCCTTCATTTAAATATTGGGGTGCGGAAGTGGTAGGCCAATACAGTGTGCCTTTCTTTAAGGAGGCTTACGATAAGGAAAACAATACCCTTACTGCTGATCACATGGAACAGATAGGATCCTTATTACAAGAATTGGTTTCAGTAAAGCAAGTATAAGTAGATGTTTTATTGTCGATCCGGCTCTGATTGCCAGATTCGTTTTTTGCTAAGATAAAACGTGTTGAATTGTGGCCAAATTCCAGTCTTTCTAGCTGGAGTTGGATCGTAGTCTCCTACTTTAACGGAGAATACTGTCGCGGTATTTTCCTCCATCTCAAAAATTGGAATCTTTTTAAGCGTATGATCTACAGCAAGCATCTCTCGTTCAATCTGCATAGAACCTATGTAAGTGATTCGAACCGTTTTAAATTTATCTTCTGCTTTAGTGAGGAAAAGTGATAATTCAAACTTACCATCTAGATCTGTATAAGCATATAAGTCTGTCCCAAGTACTTGCACTATTGCATATTGAATTGGCCTTTGAGACTCCTGGTCAATCACAATTCCCCGGAGGAAATATTTTTGAATGATATGCTTGTTTTTATTCGCACTTGGGAGAGGCTTTAGTTCTGAAGACACTGGACTTTGTTCTGTCTTTTCTACTAAAGGAGGAGACTGCTTTTGCGCAATGCCACTCACCGGGAAAAGTCCAATTAGATAGAACCAAATGGCAGAAAAACTGAATCTTTTAGCCCGATATTTACGAGGTTTAAATTGATCAAAGAAGTCAGCATCGTAAACCCCACAAGCTAATCCACCATGGTCTGCCTGTTTCAATAAGATTTGATGTGGAGTCTTACCCCTAAAATCATATATCGTTTTGTTACAGGACGCACATAATCTTCCACAGGCTTGCTGTTCCATCTTGTTCCAGTCTTCTCGACAGAATTTTATTTTATTAAACTGTTCTCCTAGCATATTACAATCTCTTTATAAGTAATGATGCATATCCGCTCTAAATAGTTGCAATCCACACGCATTAATTCTTATAAATTCTATCTTGTGGTCAAAAATAGCAT
>CAJXMP010000215.1 GCA_913056515.1 uncultured Lewinella sp. | reverse complement strand
AACTAAACAATACGGAAGGCATGGAAAGGAAACTGTTAAGCCTAAGGCACAAAGACATGCTAAATATACTGGAAGTAGAAAGGTTAAACATGCCTCTTCTTATGATTCCAAACAAGCACTTCATCAAGCCAATTTTCAAGAATCAAAAGATTGGTTAGGAGGGGATAAGCGTGCATATAAAATAGAGCCTAATCAAAATGCAGTATCCAGTAGTGGTAATTCAAATGAAACCATATTATTCAGAGTTTCAAATGACAATGCGGTAGGGAAAAATGATGGATTAATCAGTGAGTCATTTACTAGAGGTGCTGCCTACAAAATTCCAGAAGGTATGGAGCGTGTAGCACATCAACAAAGGCGAAATAATTATGATATAAAAGAATCCGATCAACGGATACAAGAATTCTTGTGGAAGAATATTCGAATGACTGAGGAAGGCAGGCATTTATTGAAGGACCACTCTTTATATGATGTATTAGGCTGTAAGTGGGATTTGTTTAAGTTGAGGGTTGAAGCTTTATTCGAACCGGGGATGCACTGGGATAATTTTGGGGAATGGTATTTAAAAACTGAACCTACCGAGGAACAAAATTCTTGGCATTTTGAATCAATTACACCCATTTGGGCTTAAAAAAAACAAGTTAAAAGTTTAATTAAATTTTTAAAGCTATTATGTAAAAGGGAGCAATACCATTGGTGTTGCTCCCTTTTTTGTTCCATAGGTTATGCCTCATATGATCTATTTAGTATAGCTTACTTCCTTTTTTGATTATTGGGCTGAAATACAATTTAATATACCTAACTGTAGCGATTGTATGTAAGGGTAAATCTTAATATAATGCAAAGTTAGGATAACTTCCTAATACACAGAAAAATAGCTATTGACAAAATAACAACTCATGAGAAATTGTTTACATCTCTTTCTATGCCTGATCTTCAGTTTAGGCATAGCAAATATTGCTAGCGCTCAAATTGTCCTTACGAATCAACAAGCCGAGGATTTAAGTATTTCTTTTTTAGAATTGAACTTAGAAAATTATGGATTAGAGGATACAGATATTGCATCCTTAAAAATTACTAATAATTTTCATGATCCATACACCGGATTACATCATATTTATATCCAACAAAAATATGATGATATCATAGTAGAACAATCTACCGCTGATATGCACTTTAATCCGTATGGAACTATATTTCACCATAATGTTAGGTTGATTCCTTCCATAGCCGATAAGGTTAATAGTGATCTTGATCCAATAGATGATCAAAGAGCTATTGAGTATGCAGGTGAACATTTGGGTATTTTGTTACCTGAGGTAACACCTGTTCCTGGAGTTGGAAACCAAACCGGAAAGTTAGTGTTTAATACTACTCCAGTAACTTTGGATCCTATTACAACTGAATTAGTATATTTCCCAATTTCAGATACAGAAATAAGAAAAAGTTATAGTGTAGAAATTTACCTAGCTGATGCAACTGCATATTACGATTTGATTATTGATGCAGAAACCGGGGCAGTATTAGATGAAAGTAATTTAGTTATTAGTTGTGAATTCGATTTAGGAGATGGACATCAAGCTTGTAATCACAAGGTTCATGGACATGATCATGCAAATGCATTTCCGGTAGCTGCAAATGATTATAACGTTTTCCCTATTCCAACAGAAAGTCCTAATCATGGTCCGCAGGCTATCGTTAATAGTCCTTGGGATTTAACGGCTTCCCCATTTGGATGGCATGATACGAATGGCGCTTCTGGTGCAGAATTTACAATCACTAGAGGTAATAATGTACACGCTTATTCAGATGCTAATAATTCCAACTCTTCATCTGGTGATGAACCAGACGGAGGGGCAACATTAGATTTTAATTTTACCTACACTTATCCAGCTCCTCCTGTCGACAATCAAGATGCAGCTGTTACAAATTTATTTTATGGTAATAATATCGTGCATGATATTAGTTATTTATATGGATTCCGCGAGGTGAATGGAAATTTCCAAGTAAATAATTATGGAAATGGAGGTGCAGGAAATGATGATGTGCGAGCAGAGGCTATGGATGGTGGAGGAGTGAATAATGCAAACTTCTTTACGCCTGCAGATGGATCAAGACCAAGAATGCAGATGTACCTTTGGACAACAGCAGTTCCTAATTTGGATGGAGATTTTGATAACGGGATTGTTTTTCATGAATATGCACATGGTATATCAAACCGATTAACAGGTGGACCCAGTACAGCTGGATGTTTAAATAATCAAGAGCAAATGGGTGAAGGATGGTCAGATTATTTTTCATTGATTTTAACGATGGAAAATGGTGACCTTGGCCCTGATGGTAGAGGTATTGGAACATTTGCACTTAATCAAGCAACAAATGGACCAGGTATTCGCCCCGCTCCTTATTCTACTGACTTGGCTGTAAATGCCTATACCTATGGTGATATAGCTTCTGGTACATTATCTGTTCCTCATGGTGTTGGTTTTGTTTGGGCAACTATGCTTTGGGAAATGACCTGGGGTCTAATCGATGAATATGGCTTTGATCAGGATCTCTACAACAATCCAAATTCTGGAAATGCTATTGCGCTTCAATTGATTATGGAAGGAATGAAGTTACAACCTTGTAACCCAGGATTTGTAGACGGTAGAGATGCGATACTTGATGCAGACATGGCTCTTTATGGAGGTGCGAATCAATGTATAATTTGGGAAGCGTTTGCAAAACGAGGCTTAGGCTTAAATGCTAGTCAAGGTAGTGCTTATAGTATCTATGATGGTACAGAAGATTTTAATGATAATTCTGCAGCGTGCGCATCATCTGTACCTAATATTTATGCATTATATCCATGGAGTTCTAATAATAATATTGCTAGTTATAACTATGATGCAGCTACAGATGCCATTGCTCTAGTCAATAATCCGCACGGTAGTACAACGGTTTCTTCAAATTTTTCCTTGGCTGTAAATCCCATAGATGATAAAGTTTATTTATTAGCTAGAAATGGAAGTAATAGAGCATTGTATGCATGTGATATAGCTACTGGTAATGTCACAGCTAATTTGGGTGATGTAATCTCAGTAAATGGAGATAACAAACCGAACTGTATGGAATTCGATCATGCAGGTAATCTATATGTTGCCTTTAAGAATGGTGAATTGAATAAATTAGACATTTCGACTATGACCACTTCCTCATTTGCTACAGTAAGTTCAGGCGGTGCCTCTGGTTTGGCTTACGATTCAGACAATGGTCGATTGATCTATGCATCGGGGGATGATCCTAATATTAATTTGACTGCAGTATGTATTCTTTCAGGAGATACAGAGTCTTTATTCAACTTTGAAATTGACCCTGGTTGTTGTACAGCTCAAGGTATCGAGTATGTTGGAAATAATAAATTGATTTCTGCAGGAACTTATGGAGGTAATACCATATATACCGTTGATTTAAACGCGGGTACATCTACTACATTATTAAATCCTTCTCAGAGTTACTCGAGTATTAAATCTATGTTGTTATATCCTGCTTATGTACCAGACTGTAACTTGGTGTGTAAGGATGTAACAGTTCAATTAGATCCTGCTGGTCAGGCAACTGTTACTGCGGATGACTTAGCTTTAGTTGTGGGGCAAGGTTGTGATCCAGCAGATTTGCAATTGGACTTATCTACATTTGGATGTGCTGATATAGGTCCAAATACAGTTAATATTTCTGACCTCAATGGAAATTATGAATCATGTAGTGTCACTGTGACTGTAATAGAAACAGAAGCTCCAATATCTGTTTGTGAGGATCTTTCAGTGAATCTTAATCCAGATGGTACTATTTGTGTTACAGCACAAGATATTGATGGAGGATCTACTGATAATTGTGGAATTGTGTCACAAGAAATAGGTATCCTAGATGGAGCAGCTGCTTCAGAAACGATTTACTTTACAGGTACATCTGATGGTTTAATTTGGTCTGCACCTGCAGACGGTTCTGGAACACCTACATTAATTTATGATTCATCCGATGGTGTTCCTAACTCTGGTCCGGTGGGTATTGAAATTAATACCGATACTGAAACCCTATATTTTGGAGGAGGAAATTCATCGGATATATTTGAGGCACCTTTAGATGGCTCTGGTCCAATTACAGCAGTTCCTGGAACTTCGGAATGTTGTGAGAGACACGATTTTGAAATGGATTGGGTAAATAATCGAGTATTCTACACTACGGATAATAATGGTATGTATGTGGTGAATTTAGATGGCACTGGATTAAATAATATTGTATCCTCCATTGATGTGATCTCCGTTACGTATGATCGCACAAATGATAAATTATACTTTTCGAAAACTGAACAGTAATTCGTCAATATAATTATGCAAAAAGTTTATTAAAAACTTGAAGCACATCTAGCAATAAAAATGTCTGTGCTTACAAACTCGTATGAAGAAGTTTATACGAGATCTAACGTCGATGAAAATTATACCCTTGAAGTGATTTTCGTACTTGAACGATTTGCTGGATATAAAGGTCTCAATGAAAGACGGCAACGTCATCCTTGGTCAAGATGCTTATCACCTCATCAGACCTCTTGAATATAAACCAGGTGATAGGAATGAACCTTGGGCAGTCGAAACATCTGTGGGATGAGCAGTCAGTGGTGCATTACCAAAAGGTGAGACAGGTAGTTTAAAAGCGTCATGTAATATTTC
>CAJXMP010000214.1 GCA_913056515.1 uncultured Lewinella sp. | reverse complement strand
AATAGCAGCCGAACCTACACCAGCTTCATTAGAGAAGGCTGCACGTCTAAAACCTTGAATTAAAACGCCTATAAAACCACCAGTTATACCCATTGGCGTAAATGCACCTTTGAATATTTCACCGAATGCTGTTGGTACATAAGTGATATTGGCCCCAATCACGAATAAAGCAGCCAATAAATAAATACCTACCATAAATGGTACTACCTTTTCTGTTACAGAACCGATTCTTTTGATTCCACCAATAATTACTATACCTACTAATGCAGCTACGATTAGACCAAAGATGAACGAGCTGTTCCCACCTTCTAATCCTAGTTGTTGGGTGAACTGTGCTGCCGCTTGATTGGCTTGGAACATATTTCCACCACCAAAAGAACCACCAATACACATAATGGCGAAGAATACAGCTAAAGCTTTACCCAATGCTTGCATATTGGATTCTCCTAGTCCCTTGGTTAGGTAATACATAGGTCCACCGTATACCGTACCGTCAGGACCTATATCTCTATATTTTACACCTAGTGTACATTCAACAAATTTGGAGGACATACCTAATAAACCGGCAATGATCATCCAGAAAGTAGCTCCTGGGCCACCTAATGAAATGGCTACTGCAACTCCTGCAATATTTCCTAAGCCCACTGTACCACTTAAAGCAGCTGTCAATGCTTGGAAGTGTGAAACTTCTCCTTCTTCGCCCTTCTTAGTATACTTACCCCTTACCGTATCGATGGCTAACTTAAACCCTCGTATGTTGATGAATTTGTAATAAAAGGTAAAGAAAGTAGCTGCAAGTAATAAGAACAATACAACTATAGGAAAGGAATTATCTCCTGTGGTTCCCGGAATAGGGTAGAACACGATGGTCTCAACCAAATTGGTTGCTGGCTGAACTATTTCATTAATTTTATCAGCGATTCCTTTGTCTCCGTCAGCAGACTGGGCGAAAATGCTCAATGGTAAAAGTGCGCATGCACCAATTAGTGAGAGTATTCTTTTCATTGCAGTATTTTTATCAAGTTTAAATCAATTGTACTGTATATATGTATCGAAAATAGAAAAATACAACACGAAATAATAGAATTGCCAACTTTTATTATTGGAGTATGATTTTTTTTGCTCGTACACCTTGTACTTATCCAGCTGCAAATCAATTATATATAGTCCTTAAGGCCAATTTCTTAAGCGCTTACCTTTTTCCAAGGGATATTTGTAGTTGAAAAAACTATAATTAAAAGCCCTTCTAAAGCGATTTGTCGGCTTTACATGACTGCGACGGTACATTTTTTTTGTCAATTGAAAAACTTTTTTTCACAAACGTCAATTAGACTACAAAAAAATGAAAAACCTAGTGTTTATGGGCGTTTAGTGTTGAAAAAGACCAAAAATTCGCTAGATTTTGTCGTAGTATATACCTAAAAACGAACGAATTAGTAAAAAAAATAATATGATAAACTTGTATTTTAAAAATTATCATCTTATCTTAGTCTTATCAATTACAAAATTGATCTCTTTAGTATCTTAAAATTATAGAGTTTCCTCCCCGGATTTTAATACTCTATCCCTTTGCTCAGAAATCATTATCACCACACCCTTGTAAAAAAGGGTTCTCTTAGCTTATCTACTTTATTTTAAGGATTTTTCCAATTGTAAATCTATGATTTACGATGGTTATTGAATATAATTTGACTTACTGATTAATTTTTTACTCAGGGAAAGAAGTCAAAGTGGGGCGAGTTATCTATAAGTTATATGCAATAGGATATTTAACTACTCTGATAACTCAGTTCACAATGACTTAACATCCCAAATTTTTTTAAACAGGTCTTAGGACCACCCAAATAACACAAATTTTTAAACAGGTCTTAGGACCACCCAAACAACACAAAAATGAGTACAGCAAAAAACATCGATCTACAAAACTTCCCATTATTCAGTGTTTTAACACCGGAAGAGCAAGAGAAAGCTATTAGCATGATGGAATTAAAGCGTAAAAGACGTCATGATTTCATTTACTTTCCAGATGATGCATCTGATTCTTTATACTTCCTTGTAAAAGGTACAGTAAAGATTGGTACGCACTCTTTAGAGGATGGTAAAGAAGTGATCAAAAGCTTAGTTCACCCAGGTAGAATGTTTGGAGAGTTATCTTTAGTAGGTGAGGAGAAGCGTATTGATTTCGCTAGAGCACTTAAAGATGAAGTTGAATATTATGTAATGAAGTTAGAGGACTTCAATACCTTGAAAAAGTCAAACATCGCATTGTATGACAAAGTGATGCAGTTATTTGGAACTCGTTTGATGAATGCAGAAAATAAATTAGAGTCATTGATCTTTAAAGATGCTAGAACTCGTATCATTGACTTCATCAAGCAGTCTATTGAGGATCACGGTAGAAGAATTGGTGTAGAGTGGTTATTTAGACACTCTTTAACGCACCAAGATATGGCAAATATCACATGTACTTCTCGTCAAACAGTTACTTTGGTGTTGAATGATTTGAAGAGACATGATTTGATTCACTTCAACAGAGGAAAGATTCTTGTTCGCGATATGAATAAGTTACAATAAGAACGAATTAGAGCATTTTATAAAATATGTTCTTGATTAAAAATGGTTGCAATCGCAACCATTTTTTTTTGTTAAATCTCTAATATCAATATTTTAGGGTATAGCTTATGGGTTCTAAAAAGCAGTATATTAAGAGAACGAACAATATATTATTGCAAGTTCACCTGATTATTTGCTGTTTAAATATTAAAAGTTGTTATATTTGTTCGGCGCTTAAAAAGGCGCTTTTAAAAATTTCAATTTATTTTACCCTTAAGCCGTTGAAGGTGATTTACTTGCCGATTACATGACTTTGAATTCAGGTTCAAAATCGCCGGCTTTTGTTAATTTTATTAATTTTGGAGCCAATTAAAATAGGAATCCCATGTTAAGGAACTATGCTTTACTTGCAGCTGTTTTGACTTGCTTTTCCCTCAAAGCACAACAGTTACCTATGTTTACACAGTACCAGGATAATTTAACACTGATTAATCCTGCCGCTGTCAATTCTGATTATTTAGCCTTCGAACAAAATGTCTCTTTTTCGGGAAAATACAGATCCCAATGGACGGAGTTAGAAGGAAATCCAACTACTACCATTTTTTCTGGTGATTATATGAGTACAGGTGGAAACGGATTTAATGTAACCACCGGAGGTTCACTCTTCTCGGATGTTACTGGTCCAACAGGTTTCACAGGTATTTATGGTAGAATCGGTGGTATCATTAGTGGAGATCCATATTACGGCGGAATTTCCATCGGCTTGACTGCTGGAATGGTGCAATACCGTGTAGATGCTTCTCAGATTACACTAAGAGATCAAGGAGATTTTTTAGGCATGTCTGATTTTGCTCAATGGGCTCCTGATGTAGGTGCAGGTATTTTTGCATACAAACGATTAGACGTTAGAGGTCTTTTAGACGATTCATATATATATGCTGGTGCTTCTATGCCACAAGTACTTGGTTTAGATTTAAGTTTTAGAGGAGCTGACGGTGAATTTGATTTGACTAGAGTAAGACACCTTTATGGTACACTCGGGTTTTATAAATTCCTTAAAGAAGGAAGTTATGTACAACCTTCAGTATGGGTTAGATATGCTGAAAATGTTCCAACTAGTATAGATTTTAATTTGCGCTACCAACTTCCTGAGAACTTTTGGATTGGTGCTGGTGTGGCCATGTCTGGCAACTTCCATGTGGAGGCTGGTGTGATTATTGGTCAGCCTGGATACGATAATATCATGCGTATTGGTTATGGTTATGGAACTTCTTTTGCTGCCTATGGCCCAGAGGCTGGTTCTGTCCATGAAATCAATGTGGTATATTCCTTAGAACGATAATGTTGACCCTTAAAAGCTCTTTTAGAACAAAAAAAACTTCCTCCTAGCGATGAATAAAATAATAACCATATTTGTGTTGTGCTTCTTTTGTATCGGTCTAAATCAGATCGCTGCACAACCATCTATATTTATTCAACCAACTTTTCAATTGGTTAATGAAGGTGATAATGTAACCTTAGATATAACTACGAATGATTTTACTGATATTCAGGTGATACGCTTTACATTAGACTATGATTCTGATGTATTGACATATACTTCTGCTACATTTAATCCTGCTGTCAATATTGGTGCAGGCTGTTCTGTTGATAGTTCAACGCCAAACCGATTAGTGGTTGAATGTGCACCAGATCCAGACTGTGATGCATCACCAGTTACACTACCTGATGGTGTATTATTATCTACTCTTAACTTTACAGCGGTAAATGGATATACTGAATTTTTTGTGATTGATGATCCACTGGATTTAGAGTATAATTATTATGTACAGAGAATTTGTTCAAGTATTGGATTGTTTTTAGATGATCCAGTATTTGTAGCTGTTGATAATCAACCTATTACTATCAATATTCCTGATGTAAATGTCAATGAATCAGAACAATTCTGTGTAGAATTCGAGCTTAGTGATTTTGAGGATATTGTATCTATGCAATATTCGATAGGATGGGATGCAGATGTCTTACAATTTGCATCTGTGAATGGCTTTAATTTGCCAGGTATCAGCTCCTCTGCATTTAATTATAACCCTGCAACAGAAACCATACTGTTTACGTGGAATGATCCATTGACACAAGGGGTTACCTTACCCGATGGTACAGCATTTA
>CAJXMP010000213.1 GCA_913056515.1 uncultured Lewinella sp. | reverse complement strand
AAAAAAGGACCGAACCAAGACGATCTTGGGACCGTCTTGGACCGCCCCAGGGCCGATTTGCCCAGTATCCATGCGCTCCCGGGAGGTCATTTGGGAGGCCAAAACGGCACCAAAATCGATCCAAAAACGATCAAAAATACGTCATTTGGGTTAACACTAATTGAATAGAAGTCAAACAAGACACCCGCTAAGTAGCGGCACATGACGATTCAAAGTAAATTGTATTGTCCCGCTATAGCTAAAACAAAAGGTTGATTCAATCTTGATTTCCTGAAAAATTTATTTTGAAAACCCTTCACATCCATTGCTTTTTTGGTAATATTTAAACCGGAAAGCGCGACTAGGAGGAAATATTTTATTAACTAAATTCTCTAAAAACAAGATACGGCTATCAAATTCAGAAGCTCAGAAAAATGATTTGATTAAAGCCATTTTAATTTCAAAGATTAGTTTGTCCGCGCACTCTCCACGGACTCAATAACTTTTATCTGGTATTGCGAATCACTCCAAGAATTCTGAAGAAAGATGAAGAGATTTTCATTTGACTGGATTTAATACGATACAAAGCGGTGTCGACAAATATCCAAAAAACTTTTGCTTCCTTCAAAATAGGAGGAGTGTATTGAATGTGTACATTCGTCTGTACATTCGGTTCATTGACTTTTGCATTACTGGGCGTCGGCGTTCTGAGTTCGCTGATGATTGCTTTGACGTTTACCTCTAGTTTAACATACGTTTCTTTTGGTACCTGGCCTTGATACTCCAGGCTACGAAAGATGACTCGGCAGTGTTTTATCAGTTTGGCTAATTTTTTTTTCGAATGAAATTTACAATCCTTGAAATTTCGTGTCATCCGAGGTATTCAACAAACGAGGCTAGAATCCACCGTGATCTTTGTCAATCTCATCCCTCGTAGCTTTTTTACAAGAAAAAAAGCCTAGTAAGCAAATACTAAGCAACACAATACTATACCCAGTCCAATTTTTTTTGATCATAAAATCCCCATATCCTTTTTTCATCACTTATACTTGGAAAGAACTTCTAGTAGCTTATCCACATCTTGGTCGTCATTATATAAGTGACAAGCTATCCGAGCATATTTACCCCGAATAGACAAGTAAATATTATTTGCACTTAAATCCGATTTAAAAGCAGCTACATCCAGTTTTTCAGGCAATTTTAAGGCCCATAAATGGTTACCAGTTGGATTAACTTCATCCCAGGAAAATTCAGTGCCAGCTAATCCTGATTTAATTTGATCTTTAAGCTGTTTTCCATGGGATTGAATCTTCTCTGTACCCCATTGCAATAATTGTTCTAATGCAGATTGTAGGACTCCAACATATATAAAAGAACTACTTTGTCCCATGATATATCGATTAGCCATCGGTTTATATCGGTCCTCATAATTGACTAATCCCGTAAAATCCTCTGAATTGTGCCTATTCAGCCAACTTTCCTCAATAGCCTGCCCCTGATCAAATTTAGGCCCCATATAGGTTAGGCATAAACCATAAGTACCCAATAGCCACTTATAACTAGACACGACCAAAGCATCGGGTTGAATAGCTTTTATAGAAAAGGGCAATGCTCCCACAGATTGCGTCCCATCGATCAATAAATAGGCGCCAACTTCATCGCAACGTGTTCGAATAGCTTTTAAGTCAAACCAAGATCCATCTGCCCAATGTACCTGTCCCATAGATACTACCTTTGTCCTATCATTAATACGATCTAAAATAGCCGATGTCCAAGTCTGACCTGAATTAGGTTTAGCTACAAAGGTAATGGTCGCTCCAGTTTTACGCGCTTGCTTTTGCCAGCAATACACGTTGGATGGAAATTGCTCGGCGGTCAATAAGATCTCATCTTCTGACTCAAAGTCAATATTCTGAGCAATATTGGCAAAGCCGTAAGAAGCGGAAGGAGCCAGTGCTATACGATCTGCTTCATCTAATTCAATAAGTTGAGCATAGGTAGATTTAAGTTGCTCAACCCCAGTGAAAAAGTCGATGGGACTGATAGTGTAAGGCCTTTCTTTTTCCCTGAGCAAAGCAATTCCAACTTCAGTGGAGGCCTTCAATTGAGGCCCCATGTATGCATTATTAAAATAATGGCAATCAGCAGGTAGATTGAATAATGAACGATAAGACATAAGTGATCAGTTTTCCTTTCGCTGAAAATACGGAATTGTTCAATCAGTAGTTTACTTTTTTATCTGAACAAAGTGGAATTCCTTCAAATAAATGGTCTGGTGCGGTAATATAGCACCCTACAGCAGTTTTCCATTCTGAATTCATTGATTTTCCGTGACTTAAACCATCCAGTACCACCCTCAAATTATGGTCAGTAACTTTTGGTCTTCGCCTGCCTAGAGAAACATAAAGATCATTGATTCTTCCCTTGTAAATAATAGTCTTATCTGTAGCATGATATACCACAACTTCAGGTGTAAGCTGAACCTCAAATTGACGCCTCAAAAGTTGAGCTTTATCCATTTGCACCGTATAATCTAACTGGTATTTATGCAAGAAATCTTGAGCTGTCTTATTAGTAGAGTATGCATTTGGGAACACTGCAACAAACTGAAACATAGCATCATCATAGCTTTGTTGAATTTGTCTCAATTCAGCCGTGTAATTTCTTGAGATCACACAGTCTTCTCCCATAAAGACATATACTTTATAGTCCTGAGCATTTAGTATTGTTACAAACAACAGCAATATTACTATATAACTAAATCTCCTCATTATTCAATTCGTACTTTTTGAGTTAGTTGCTCATAACCTAAATCTAATACTACAAAATACATACCCGCTTTGTAGTTATCTAAATTGAATTCCAATTGGTGTTGCCCAGGAAAGACGCTAGAGGCTTGCATCAATTGTTCAACTAATGCCCCTTTACTATCATACACTAACAATTGTATTTCAGTCGTGTGAATCAACTCAAATCCAACATGTATCCTATCAGTGCCTGGATTCGGATAGATTGGATATAATTTATTCTTAGGTAGTCGAAGTCCACTATTTGCTGAAGTGGGATCATCAAAGACTAGATCTTCATCCCCATCTTCATAAGGAACAAACAGGAAAGGAATATAAAACATTTCATCCCCAGTTCCTTCACCCCAACCAACTTGTTGTGGTGGATTATTTGGATTAAACGGATTTTGAGAAGTATTATCGTAGGTGCCGTAAACATGTAAGACAGCCCCAACTTCTAATATTTGAAATTGCTTGAAGAAATAGTACGATTGCCAATTAAAGTCCCACTCTGGAATACTGACTAAGTTTAGCGTATCGCCATTGGGTTGAACCGCATAAATGGTCCAATCCTTACCCAACAAGTGCATATGTGGAGCAACACCTAACAAACTCGTTTTTTCATTAATATTGAATACTCCATGGAATGTTTTAACCTGTTCCGGTTGAAGCACAAATGGGCCATTCGTTAGTGTTCCACCAAAAGGAAGCATAATCTCTGTTTCAATAAACCGATCAACAGCTTCAGCTGCATCTGCAAAGAAAATATTAATGGTAGAAGAGTCCGTTTGATCTATTGGGGAGGGTGCATAGTGCATTTGAACCAGTAAATCAGAACCAGCTCGCATGATTTGTCCTAATCCATCAGGATATAAAATGGGACGAGCGCCAGGTGTATATGCAGGATAAACTTCATCTGGACTAACCCCAAAACCTCCAAAATCCTCAAATCCATATTCTGGAGTTTGAGCATCCAGAACTTGAGCTTGGCCCGTAATATCTGTTCCGAATAAAGCATGATGCACTAAAGCTGTGTTTCCTGGTCTCATCTCAATAGCTTTGACAACCTGATCTGTTGTTAAACCTGTAGGGATAACCATAACCTGATATTGATCCTCCATATTACCTTGATGTGTAAAGGCTTGCTCAAAGGATAGTACTAAATCTGGTGTTCCAATTTGAGAACCAGTTGGGAAAGTTGGTAATGCAGGCTCTAGCGCTGGATCACCCTCTGGCATCCCAGCAGCAACCCAATCCTTGATTGTATTAATCTCTTCATCGGAGAGGGTTTTCTCGCCTAAGAAGGTAGAATATGCTGGATCTGGCTTCCAAGGGGGCATATATTTGATTTCTGTAACGAATTCAATCATATTACCCCAAGCTTTCACTTCATCGTAATTCGTGAATGCCATAGGACCGATTTCTCCAGATCGGTGACATACTGTACAGTTATTATAAATGATTTCAGCGACATCTTCGGTAAAGGTAGGTTGAGCCCAAGATGGAACTTGGATCAAAAAGCCTAAAAGTAAAGGAGGAAAAATCTTTTTCATAGGACGTATTTTTGATTACTAACAATGTACATGAAATTAGACTAGATTAAAAGTCAAAGGATTAAATACGAAAATAAAAAAGCGATTCGAGCATGCTCGAACCGCTTTTTGAAATCTTAAGCCAATAAACTTATTTTTTAATGAATGACTTTACAATAACATCTACTCCCTGTTGAACTTGTAGCATGTACATGCCCGCTGGCAAGTCATCAATATCAATTTGATCTGATGACATGAAACCTGTTTTCAAAACTAGTCCAGTTACATTTAAAACAGAATAGGTTGCACCTGCCTTTGCACCTTGAATATTCAGCACATCCGATGCAGGGTTAGGATAACAAATGATATTGTCCTGACTAATGAAATTCAAGGCCCGAGTAGGAAGTACCGTAGTTGTACCATCCACATCTACCTGAACTA
>CAJXMP010000212.1 GCA_913056515.1 uncultured Lewinella sp. | reverse complement strand
CGATATTATCCGAGACAATAAAACCTACAGAAGTAATGTTTATTTCGCTCGATTCTTGGGGGATAAACTACATGATCTTTATCAAAAACATGGGGACACAGGTAAAGCTTATCTCTGCCATAACACTTACCACGATTTAAAAGTAGAGCAACCAGAGCAAGTCATAAAAGACCTAGCAGCACTAGTGGAAAGAGGGCAGCTTAATGATTTAGAAAAAGTGCTGCTGGAGCAAGGAACAGATCAAGTGATGCATGATGAAATATTTGATTTACTAGCGGTACATTACATGCAGATTGGAAACTTTGAAGCGGCATTAGATGCTTATCAAAAAATTCCAAGAACCAATTGGGATCAATTTGGAGTTTTTGACCCTTTTAGGGCTACCATTACAGATTGCCTGTCCTGCCCCCACTCCAAGGACACGATAGATTTATTTAACCGAGGCGAATTCATAGAAGAAATTTTGGATCTGCAATTCAAAGCCAAGGCAGAAGAGGACCATGCTGGATACTATCTAAAAATCGGTGTTGGCTTGTATAATAGTAGTTATTACGGTCACTCCTGGCAAGTGATGGATTACTATAGGTCAGTAGCCGATTGGGCAGGAAAAAGACCTGATCCTAACAATAAAGAATTTAAAGATTTATCACTTGCTGCCTACTATTTCGATATGGCAAGAAAGACAGCCATGGATCCTGAACAAGCTGCGAAAGCATGTTACATGGCTGCAAAGTGTACATTGATCGATTACTATCATTCATCAGCCTATGAAGCTCCTGCATGTTGCAATAACATTCCATATATACCAGAGGAGTATGGAAAATATTATGACCTTATGCTAGATTTGTATGGAAAGACAACTTTCTACGAAAAGATCATTACCGAATGTCAATTCTTTAGAGCGTATGCTTACCGATAAACTTAAACTATGATAATTCCTATTGGTGATGAAAATGTAAGAGGTGGTAAGCCTCCTATCTTAAGTTATAGCTTTTTAGTTCTGAATGTCCTTTTGTTTATCTGGCAAACGCGCTTTGATGGTCAAATGGTTTGTGAACTCGGGGCCATACCAGCCAATTTAGTGGCAGGCGAACGGAGCATCACCGCTTTGAGCAGTATGTTCTTGCACGGTTCGTGGATGCACCTGATTGGGAACATGATATTCCTATGGATTTTTGCGGATAATATAGAGGCAACTATTGGCTCCGTGCGGTTTTTTGTTTTCTATATCGTAGGAGGTTTGATTGCTGTTGCAGCTCATGTACTAATCGGTGTTGATTTTTTCCAAACGAATTGTTGCTCACCATGCTCATTACTCTATCCTTGTGATGGAACATTAGCTGCATGTAGTTCTTTTTCTCCTTTGGTAGGAGCGAGTGGGGCCATAGCAGCAGTACTCGGAGCTTACCTGGTTATGTTTCCAACCTCCAAGATTAAGATCTTATTCTTTGTACTTCCATTTCGAGTACCCGCCTATCTATTTCTTTGCATCTGGATTGTCCAGCAATATTTAAGAGGGATTGAATCCTTGGAATTTGACACTTCTAATGTGGCTTGGTGGGCACACGTAGGAGGCTTTGCATTCGGTTTGATCATGGGTATTCTATTCAGAAGATACCTTCCAGACAAAGGTCCTAATTATCTGTAGTCCATTTACCCAATGGCACTTGCATAGCGGCTAGTAAAAAAACCAGGTAAATCGTGATGCCGTAGTTGGTATCTAAAGTACTTTCAACGCACATGGATAAATACATAAACAGGTTAAATCCTAGAAAACCGGTATATCTATATCGCCTATTTTCTATAATCGGACGGAGGAGCATAGCTAGAAAAAGGAATAAACCCAATAGTCCATAAGTTGCCGCAACTGTTATAAACTGTGCATGCGGCAATTTCATTTTTAGATTGGGAAATTGTTCTGCATAAATGGCTTTTAAGTTTGGTTTGAGGTCACCAGCACCAACCCCGATTAGTGGTGCTTCTTTAAACAATTGCAAGCCAGCCTGAAGCGAAATAATCCGTTCAGAATCTGAATATTGGGCTGCTCTACCCTCTTTAAATTTCCCCAAATCCCAAAGGACATAATTGATCTTACTTTGAAAAGATGGTAGCGTTTGATAAGCGATAAAAGGAAGTCCAACAACTAAAACTGCTAATCCCAAATAAACGACTTTACTCTTTCCCTGAAGGATTTGAACTAGTATTAAAAATAAGGCACTGCTGTAGAAAAGGAGCAGACCAGTTCGTACGGACAATACATGTAGCATGACAAACAAAAAGACAGTACTACCAATTAGAATACTCTTCCAAAGCTTGGAGCAGGTTTTGGCATCTAATCGAATCAATACAATCCCACTCAAAAGAGCTATAGAAACCATCATACTGAATCGAATATGGTTCGAAGGAACAGGTACATGCTGACCTTGACTAAGCAACAAATTGATATCCTCCATATTCAACAGATAATGGACTAGAACTGGAATACAGGATATGGTCAAAAGCAACAGGGTGAATTGAAGTAATCGCTTTAGGAAAATAATATTCCACTTGGGCAACATCATAAAGATCACAGGCAATACAAAGAAGGGTAGTTTTAATTGAATCCACCTCAAGCCTGCTGACCAATCCGAGGACCAAGCCATTGATAGGATGGCTAAGAAAAAAGGAATGGTCAACAAAGCATGTGCTGAATTCCATTTAAAGGTCTGCAACCTATCCCTATTACCTTTTCTTAATTGTAATCCCCTACCAGATGTTTTACGCTCAAACAAGGTCACTCCAGCTAAGAAAAACATAGCCTGGGAGGTCAAAAACTCCATGGAATACACCACAGAAAACAGCATAATACATAGCAAAGACAACACTTGTCCTTCTAAAGTATTAACTAAAAACAATAGCCGTTTTGGAAGTGCTTGATTCAAGGAATTACTCGATTTTTATGCGCTATTAAATTCTGTAGGTAAGTTACCTCTATATCCGCTAAGAAAAAAAATTATCTATCCACAGACGATTATTTGTGCTTATGGCCTTAGTTTTTTCTATAATTTATGGAAAAAACTAACTTTGTACTTTGCAATAACGGCTCAGAAATAGACTAAGCTGTTTTGCATCAAATTGAAAATATACAGTCCGAATGGCACAAGAAATATTTGACAAGGTAGAAGCACTGATCCAAGAGATCCAAGCAGCTAATCCAACTGGGAAAGAGGAGATTGAAGCATTTCGTATTCAATATTTAGGTTCCAAGAATGTGATTAAGCCCATTTTTGGTGAAATCCGAAATATTCCCAATGAGCGTAAAAAGGAGTTTGGACAGAAAGTAAATGAGGCAAAGCAAGCGGCAGAAGCTAAGTTTGAGGCGCTACAGACCTCGCTTGAACAAGCTCATGCAGAAGATTTGATGAAAGGCATTGACCTCTCAGCTCCAGGTGAGCCCATGCCAGTAGGATCACATCATCCGGTCAGTATTACCATGAATCGAATTATCGATATTTTCGAGCGAATTGGGTTCACTGTTGAAGAGGAAAGAGAGATTGAGGATGATTGGCATAATTTCACCGCGATGAATACGCCAGAGGATCACCCTGCACGTGATATGCAGGATACGTACTACCTCAAGGATAGCACGGTCAACTTATTGCGTACGCACACATCTTCTGTTCAAGCTAGGTGTATGACACGCCAAGAACCACCTATTAGAATTATAGCTCCTGGGCGAGTATATAGAAACGAGACTATTTCAGCGAGGTCACATTGTCAATTCCATCAGGTGGAGGGACTTTACATTGGTGAAGGGGTTTCATTCGCAGATATGAAACAAACCCTGTTGTATTTCGCCCAAGAAATGTATGGCCCAGATACGCGAATTCGACTAAGGCCTTCGTACTTCCCATTCACAGAACCATCCGCTGAGATGGATGTTTATTGGGGACTTAAGGATGAAATCGATTATCGTATCACAAAAGGAACAGGTTGGCTAGAAATTTTAGGCTGTGGAATGGTTGATCCGCAAGTATTAGAGAATTGTGGCATTGATTCTACTAAATATTCTGGCTTTGCTTTCGGTATGGGAATCGAAAGACAAGCTATGCTTAAATACCGCATCAGCGATATCCGCCTGTTGTTTGAAAATGATGTGAGATTCCTTAAACAATTCAAATCAGCATTCTAAAGCTACCGTCTATGAAGCCCAGTATCCCAAAAGGAACAAGAGATTTTGGAACCACGGAGGTCCGTAAGCGAAACTACATATTCGGAATCATTCGCCAAGTATTCGAGAAATATGGCTTTGATAGTATTGAAACCCCAGTGATGGAAAATCTCTCTACGCTTACCGGAAAGTATGGTGAGGAGGGAGATAAACTGCTGTTTAAGGTTTTAAATAATGGAGATTACTTAGCTAAAGCTGACCAAGCTGCACTGGATGAAAGAGCTTCTAATAAACTCACACCTTCTATTTCAAAGCGTGGCTTGAGATATGATCTGACCGTGCCCTTTGCCCGTTTTGTGGTGATGCATCAAAATGATTTGGCTTTTCCCTTTAAGCGATACCAAATCCAACCCGTTTGGAGAGCTGATCGACCAGCGAAAGGTCGATATCAAGAATTTTATCAGTGTGATGTGGATGTGATTGGATCGGATGCTTTAATTTACGAAGCTGAACTTTGTCAGATCTATGATGAGATCTTTACTGCATTGAATCTTCCAGTAGAAATTCGAATCAATAATAGAAAAATCCTC
>CAJXMP010000211.1 GCA_913056515.1 uncultured Lewinella sp. | reverse complement strand
CGGTACTGAGACTCTTGGGAATTTACGTAGCTTCGAAGAGCGGATCAGAGCGGAGGAAAGTTTCGTTAGAAATGAGTGACCAGGGTGCACTGTCCCTCGGGAACTCTCTAATAAATTATTAGAAATGCACCATATCACTTCATTAATCACCACACACAACAAAATTGGAAGCCAGACAAATGTTCTAGCCTGACCATTGGCTCTCCAAATCAGTGCAATGAAATAAATATTCAGGCCAGTAATGACTAAGCTATAAAGACGCTCTACCCACAGATAATCACCAAAAACTCGAAAGAATATAGACTCCATAAAAAAGCCCAAGGTCGGATGACCAAAGAATGTTGCTTGATAGGTTTCACTAAAAGATGGCAACCAATAGGTTCCTATACCTTCAGCCATATTACGAGCTAATACAGCATAAATGTTTCCATCTAGAAACATGCCCTCAGCAAAAAGCGTAGGAGCTAACAAACCCAATAAAAGGCCTAGAGTAAGCAAAAGTCCAGCAGGTACGCTTCGCATAGGATTAATCAAATTTGCCACAAAATAAAAAAGGCTTTGCATGAATTCAAAGCCTTTTTTATCCTAAGTAGAAGTTAATCTCTAGAACCAAGAATCGTCAGGCCCCAATAGAACAACATAGCTAAAGAACCTAGAGCAGCAACTAAGTATGTTCGTGCAGCCCATTTCAAAGAATCCTTGGCTCCCTCATACTCATCGTGACCCAACATTTGAGTTCGACTCAACCAATTTAATGCGCGATTACTCGCATCATACTCAACCGGTAATGTGATGAAAGAAAAAAGGGTAGCGATAGACATCATAACCAAACCAATTAAGGCAATTTGAAATCCAAAGGAAACGGATGCCTGAAGGACTAGGCCAGCAAGAATAAGGTAAAAAGAGAACTTGGAAGAAAGCCCTACAATGGGCACTAATTGACTTCTCATTTCCAACCAAGAATAGGCTTCCGCATGCTGCACTGCGTGCCCCACTTCATGTGCTGCAACAGCTGCAGCAGCTGCATTTCTTTGGTTATATACTGCCTCACTTAAATTAACTGTTTTGTGCTTAGGATTGTAATGGTCCGTCAGCTGTCCGGGAACAGAAATGACTTTGACATCTGTAATGCCATGGTCCCTAAGCATTTTTTCTGCAATCTCTCGACCGCTCATACCATTTTGAAGCTGTAACCCTGAATAGTACTTGAATTTTGACTTCAATCGGTTACTTACAAGAAAGGAAAACAGGGATATCATCCCTATGATAACATAATAAAACATTGGGCTCATTTTTAAGTCTTTGATCAATTAGAAAACCTATTAATGAGATTGTAGGGTATATTTTACGGCTCAAAAATAGAGATAATTTATCCTAATCCAAACAAAGCATAAACATTAACGATTCATTCCACTTACCACCTCATCTAATATCTTAAAGGCTGTTTCCGCCATTTTGTTTCCGCGATTATCTAATAATGGATTAACTTCCGTTAATTCTAGACAAACGACCTTTCCCATCGAAAGTAGAGATTGAATGATGCACTTAACTTCCTCTGGGTCAAACCCTTTTGACACAGGTGTCCCTGTCCCATAGGAAACCATATCACAGTCCATGCTATCTACATCAAAAGAAATATACACCTGATCGCAGGCCTCCAATTTTTGTTTAGCTTCCGCCAGGCAAGTGTCGAATCCACGATACCTAAGTTCGTGCACTGTATAATTTCTAATACCTGCATGTTCCATTAATTTATCCTCGGGTTCTTCTGTATCTCTAACCCCGAAAAATACTACATGCTCTGGCAAAACCTTGGGACCATCCACAGCTATATTTTTCATATCCTCCCAAAGCATCTGCGTGCTAGCAGCCACTTTATTAACTTGACAAGCTAAATTATCTTCCCCAAGAGCAGCTGCCAAAGGCATACCATGAATATTTCCGGAAGGAGAAGTAAATGGAGAATGTAAATCAGCATGTGCATCAATCCATACTACACCTAGGGTTTGATCAGGATGAGCAGCTTTTAGACCACTTATAGTACCTAATGCATTTGAATGATCACCCGAGAGCACAATAGTAAATCCTCCCGCGGAGGCATGTCCTTGTACAGCAGATGCAACTCGACTACATTGCTCTTGAACATGCACTATACGTTTTGCAAAAGGTGCATTTACCTTGTTGTAAATGGACTCATTATGCGTTTCGACATCTTCATATGGGAAACGAACAAAAAAATCATTCTTTGCATTAATAGCAGCTATTTCCAGTGCATCTATTCCCAAATCCGAACCTCGAGTCCCTGCACCTATATCAGATCTATTTTTAATAATCTTAATATCCATTGGTATTATTTGATTGAATGATTTTGCGCCTAAGTTGAGACGAAATTAAAAAATTCTAGGCAACTTTTACCACTAGTATATCAATTATGCCAAACGCAAAACCTGTTCAATCACGTCCTGAGAATACTGATCAGACATACCCCATTTCCTGGACGTTAGTAAAGCATTTGAGGCAACCTCCTGAATATCATATTGCTCCACTGACATCTCTTTTAATTGAGTTGGAGCACCAATTTTTCTAAACCAAGCTTCTAAGGCATCTATCCCTTCATCTGCTGTATTGAGTCCAAAGATTTGTTCTGCAAAACGTAAAAACACTTCAGGTCGATTATTTGAATACCACTTCATCCATGCAGGCAATACAATAGCTAAACCTGCACCATGAGGGACATCATATAAGGCACTCAATGAATGCTCAATCATATGATTGGGAAAGCCATACTTTTTCACCCCAATAGCCGCTAATCCGTTCAAAGCCCATGTAGTTGCTAAGGCAAACTCAGCTCTAGAATCATAATCAGTAGGTTGTTCCATAATGCGCTCCGTAGTCTCTATGATAGTCAAAACAATATTTTCAATAAAGCGCCTTTTCATCAAAGGCATAGCCTCCGCAGTAAAGTAAACCTCTAAGACATGTGTTATCGCATCTACAGCGGAATAAGCTAAGTAGTCCATCGGCAGAGAATACGTTAATGCAGGATTGACAATAGAAACTTTAGGATAAGTATAAGGTGAAGAAAAAGAAAACTTCTCTTGTGTTTCTTCATTAGTGACTACTCCTCCACTATTCATCTCACTACCAGTAGCAGATAAGGTCAATACTGCATAAAGTGGTAGTGCCTGATTGGGCTTAGTCCCAGTAAAAAGATTCCACACGTCTTCATCCATACAAGCCCCAGCTGCTATTGCTTTGGATTCATCCACAACGGATCCACCACCCACTGCCAATATCGCTTGGACTTGTTCAGCTTTCGCAAGGTCTACACCAAGACGAGTATGAGATAATACAGGATTAGACTTCACTCCTCCATGTTCAATAACCTCCACACCTTGAGTATCAAGAACCTTAAGAATTTCATCATAAAGGCCTGATTTTTTTATGGACGAACGGCCATATACCATCAAGACTTTGTCTATGCCATCGCCCTTCAAAATCTGTCCAATCTCTTGTTGCTTATCCACTCCGTAGATCAACCGAGTAGGATTATAATAATTAAATGCTTCCATAAGTCTAAATATAAAGATTCATAGTGGAGACACAAAAGCTATCCATAAGTTCAATCCTCTTAAAGCCAAATTCTCTTTGGATGTATTCCAATTGTAAAGCAAACAAAGAGATTACCCCGCTATTAAACACCAGTCTTTCAAATAAATATACTTTTTAGCCAACCAAACTAAGCTAAACACTAAAAACCGAAAGAGGCTTGTAAAAACTGATATTTTTTACTATTTTGTTTAGGCATTAAACTAAAAGACTAAACAATCTGTTTCTGTAGAATATACTAACTAATTTATTTCAGATGGCGCGGGCAATAGTTCTCGCCATTTTTTTAATCTATGCCTAGAATCATTTTTATCTTCCTTGCAACATTCTTTATGTTGCTTGCCATATACTCCGGAGGTGGACAATGGTCGAATGAAATTGAAGTCATAAGTTGTATGTCTTTAATCATTATTTTAGGTATTCCACATGGCGCAATAGACCACATTTTATATCTATCCAAGCGCGAAAAACCTGCATTCACCTTCTATTTTCAATACTTAAGCTTAATTGGTCTGAATGTACTCTTTTGGATCTGGCTACCTCAATTAGCCTTTTTTAGTTTTCTATTTGTTTCTGCTTATCACTTTGGACAATCACAATTCAATCACCTGTTCAAAGTCGAAGAAATACCGGAGAAATTACTCTACTTTATTTGGGGATTGACGCTCATGCTAGGGTTGATTTTCTTTAATATAGATCAAATTTTAGCCCTAGAAGGTATTGCTTTTTTGTTTAGCCAAAATTTCTTGCTATCCTCAAGTGTATTTCTAAAAACCACCCTGATTGGATGTTTCGCCATTACCTTGGGCCTGATGATGGTATTCACGATAATGAAGAAGTTTAAATGGGAAACCTTCTTGTTAGAATCTCTTGTATTAATATTAATTCTAAGCGCTTTTTACCTTCTACCTCTATTAGTTGGATTCACCCTGTACTTTGTTGTTCTGCATTCTATGAAAGTCATGGAGGAGGAATATGTTTATCTAAGAAAAAAACAGTTAGCCGATAGTTTTTCTACCTTTATCAAAATGCTCTTACCCTACACGGTATTATCTTTTGTAGGCATCATCTTACTTATCATAGGTATACAACTTGACTTTATTGCTATTCCATTAGGATACATGTTTCTTATCCTAGTATCCTCCATCACCTTACCACATATCTTCGTAATGGAATTGTTCTACAAATAAAAAAAGGCTCGAAATAATTCGAGCCTTTTTTTATTACAAGCCA
>CAJXMP010000210.1 GCA_913056515.1 uncultured Lewinella sp. | reverse complement strand
GACTAGGAGCATGAACACCTCCGTTTGATTGAACATCTATCAAATTTAATTTTGAGGATACTTGGGATCCACGATCTAAGGCATATCCAACTAACACCCAATTCACTAAATCCTTACTTCTATGCAAAGGAAGTCCAGGAAAATACTCAAAAGACGAATTAACCAAATAGTAGTAACCTTTATTTTCGCATATAGAGGGATCAGGATAACCACCCTTCAAAATAGGATTTTTATAAGTATTAGCATTGATTTGAAATATGAACAGCGCCAAAGAAAGGATTGTTATTAATAATTTATTCATCAAGTAAAAACTTTATTGGAATACTTAATCTACTAGCCCATGATAACTCTTCATGTTTGTGGCCTTCAAAAATTAAAGACTTATAGTTTGCCTCACCATAATCGCTTATCAGTTGATCGACATGCTTTTGGTACAGCTCATAGTGCTTATCTAATGTTTCTGTACCTCTATCTAAATAGATTTTCTTATTAGCGAGACTAGTGATGTTTTGAGATAAATATAATTCAATCATAGACCAAGCTTGATCGTAATCTTTGTTTTCTCCAGTCACTCCTAGCCAATGGGTAGATAGTCCAGCAAATCCATTAAACTCATTCGGATATTTAAGTTGACCATACAAGGATATCAAACCGCCCATGCTGGAACCAATCATGTAAAAATCAGAATTATCTGTAACTCCCAAGAAACGTTTTTGGATAAAAGGTTTTAACTCACTAATAAGGAATTTTAGATAATCATTAGCATATAAATCATTAAACTGGTTTTGGTTGTCAGCATCTTGAGGAAAATATTCATTCCAGCGTAACTCTGAATTATCAATTCCAATTACTATAAAATTGTTCAAGTCATCACTAGCTAATTGCCTAGCTGTTTCATCTACTTCCCAAGATTGGTTATTCCAAGTATTTGAAGCATCGAATAAATGCTGGCCGTCGTGCATAAATATCACTTTTGTTGTTGATGTAGGTTCAGCATTTGTAGGCTTGTAGATGTAAATTTGTCTTGGCGCAATAAAATTAGATTTAAAATCTATTGTTTCAATGAAGCCATAAGAAACGTTTTGAGCATAAGAAACCATGCTCAAAAAAATTAACAGAATAAAATATCGGCCTAATTTAACGAACATATGGCAAAACTTAGTGGTTGAACCACTATATCTTTTAATAGCCTAGATTCTGCATCAATATTCTGAGCGCATTCTCCATACAAGTTGGTAATTTTAGAAAGCTTATTTCTATAGGATAGGTTGCCCTTCCATGCTTTATTTGAATTATTAATCACGACTAGCACTTCTTCGTCTTCAAGGTATCTTGAGTAAGCAAATAGCCCATCTACATTTGATGCGAAAAGAGTTTCTTGTTTGCCATATTTTAGAGCCTTTGATGTTGATCTAATATTTGCTAAGTATTTAATGTACTTAAACAAAGGGTGTTCTGAATTAAAATTGTCTTCTTCTGTGGTTCCACCGCCCGCCAAAATATTATCGTTGTAAATAGAAACCTTTGAAGGGAACATATCTTCTCTTGCATCTTTATCTCCACCATCGCCAGTAAAGCCCTGCTCGTCTCCATAGTATATGGTTGGCACTCCGCGTACTGTAAACATCAAGGCGTTAGCAATAACAAGTTTGGCCAATACTTCCTCTTTAGTAAATTGATCAGAATCCTGAAGATAATATCCCAGTCTGCCGTGGTCGTGATTGCTAATATAAATTGGAAATTGATTTACAACAGCTTGGCCACCAAGATAAATTGAATCTACGGTAAAAATTTCTTGAAAAGCATCTGCAGTCATGTTGCCAAGAAAATACTCTATTGCAGCTCTTGAGAAGGGAAAGTCAAGCAAATGAGTATACCCAGATCTTCTCTGATAAGCAGCAAGTGAATCCGGTGTTAAATACGAAGCCTCTCCAAAGATGTAAAAATTATTTTTCCCAAGTTTTGTGGCATGGTCATAAATTTCTGTTAAAAATGGCGCCCAAAATTCATCGTTGACATGTCGTGCTGTATCGATGCGATAACCATCAACATCAAACTCCTCAATCCAATATTTATAGATGTCTAACATTACTTCCATTACTTTTGGATTCGTTGTATCTAGATCATCCAGCCCAGAGAAGTCTCCATATATTGCTCCTTCGCCAAACCAATTTGAGTCTCCCCTGTTGTTATACAAGGAGAGGTCATTAAGCTCTTTGGGGTTTTTGGTCGGTTCTCCTGGTAAGATAAATGGAGTGTAACGTTCCTTTGATCCATTTGGAGCATCAGCAAAGTACTGATAATTGCAGTATTTATACTCTTCTACTGTGTAATCTCCACATTCTCTGATCTTTATTACGTCTGCTGTATGGTTTATAACAATATCCATTATTACTTTAAGGTCTTTGGCATGTGCAGCTTTAACAAATGATTTAAATTCATCATTTGTTCCAAAATGAGGGTCAACATTATAAAAATCTGTTATCCAGTAGCCGTGGTAAGCGCTTGATTCCATGCCCTTTGGCCCTTGCACAACTTTATTAGTGAATATAGGTGCTAACCATATAGCAGTAGCACCTAAGTCTTTTATGTAATCAAGTTTTGCTTCCAGGCCTTTTAGATCGCCTCCATGGAAAAAACCTTTATCAAATGGATCGTACCCATGTTCCAATCTATTACCACCCAAACCACCTTTATCATTTGATGAGTCTGAATTATAAAAGCGATCCGTTAATACAAAGTAGAGGGTTTCTTCTTCAATAGGTCGTTCATTGAGCGTGCTAGTAAAGACATTTAATGAAATTAATAAGCTAATTAATAAATAAATAAATCTCATTTTTTAAAGACACTAATAGCAAAACCTCCACCATTAGCCATTTGCAGTGGTAAAGTTGATTTTTTATTAACACTATATTTCTCAATATCTACTGGAAATGGATTCGATGACCAATCGGCATTTTTACCATCTTTGTAGACAATAGCTTCATAATCACCATCACCAAGGAAACTAAAATCTAAGGTATATTTTCTTGAGTTTTCGTCAGTTATGCCTCCGATAAACCAATTCTCTGAATTTTTTTGACGTCTAGCCATAACGATAAAATCTGCAATTTCACCATCTAAAGCTATCGACTCTTCCCAATCTGATGGCACATCTTTAATAAACTGAAATACATCAAGTCTCTTGGCATAATTTCTTGGCAAATCAGCAGCCATTTGTAATGGGCTATAAAGTACAACCATCAATGCTAGCTGCTTTGCTACTGTAGTTCTTATTCTTGATGGATCGTCTTCACCCTTGAACCACACATCAAAAACTCCTGGAGTAAAATCCATTGGCCCACCCAGCATCCTTGTAAATGGCAAAATAGTTGTATGCTGAGGATCATTGCCATCAGACCATGCATTGTATTCTTGACCTCTGACTCCCTCTCTAGTCATCATGTTAGGGAAGGTTCTTCTTAAACCAGTAGGTTTGATAGGTTCATGTACATTTAATGCAATCTTTCTTTTTGCTGACTCGATTACTGACTTTGTGAAGTGATTTATCATTTTTTGGCCATGATTCCATTCGTAAACATACTCACCGGTCTCGCCAGGACGTGCAGTTTCTTTACCAAGAAAAGGGTAACCATTTGCAAAACCCACATAACCAGTTTTTAAATGATTAACGCCATATTTTTCAAGAAAATCATATGCTGCATCCATCTGTTCTTCGTAGTTAGGTACATGTCCAGAGGTTTCATTATGCATCACCAAGTTAACACCTTTTTTGTCAGCATATTCTGCAATGCTTGGCATATCAAAAAAATCTGTTGTTTGGTCAAATTTAAACAGCGGGCCATTTTCTATCCAGTTGCCATCCCAACCAATATTCCAACCTTCTACCAACAATCCATCCAAACCATGTTCTGATACAAAATCAATATATCGATACATTTCATCTGTGGTAGCACCAAGCTTCTCACCGGTACTCCAAGTATTTTCACCAATATGCATGCCCCACCATATACCCATGTATATTCCAGGCTCAACCCAGCTCACATCACCAAGCTGATTGGGTTCATTAAGGTTAAGAATCATCATTGAGTTAACTAAATCAACCGCATTATCTGTGATATGAATGGTTCTCCATGGTGTTACGAATGATGAGTAATGTTTTGATTTTGTGCCATCGTAAGCAGCCACCAATTCTGCCGACAATGAACCTTGCCCATCACCTCTTAGTACCATGCTTGAATAATCTAATAACGAAGCTTCATGAATGCTTATGTAATTATTGTGATCTGTTTTTAAGGTCAATGGTGTATGAGAGGCATCAACCTCATCAATTGAGTTTTGTGAATATCGATATTCGTATCTATCTTTTTGATATGCCTTTAGCCACCAAACATTATTAGGTTTTGGGTTGTTGACGTTAAATGAAGTTAACTCATCTTGAATAATTAATTCATCTCCTACAAAAGAGTTAGGAAACTCATATCTAAATCCAATACCTTCGTTATAAGCTCTTACACGAAATGTAATGGTTCTGCTATTAGTGTCGGTGATGTCTACAGCAAGTTCGTTGTAATTGTTAAGCACATATCTGTTTTCACCCCAAGGCTGCTCCCAGGTTTCGGAAAATGATGAAGTTGAGCTATTTGATAAAGATAGGTTTTGGTAAAAGTCTGGTTTATTAGCAAACATAAAACCAAGACTTGAACTATTGATTATAGTTTCATTATTTTTATGTATTGAATAAACGATACTCCCATTATTATTTGTTAATTTAAATTTTAAATTCTTATCTGGTGAATTTACTTCAAAGCTTTCGCTAAACAATATCGAGGATATAACAATAAGGAGGATAG
>CAJXMP010000209.1 GCA_913056515.1 uncultured Lewinella sp. | reverse complement strand
GTTTCCAACAAATGATCATAGATGATTTAAATACTAGAGGATTGAATTATGTTCTACTTAGCGGATCTTTAGAAAGTAGAATACTTAAGGTGCGAAACCTTCTAGACGCTTGATTTTAGTTTTTTTATGTCCCTTAATTGTCATACCTTTTAGTAAATCCTTGATTGACTACCTATATTCATGTATTTTGGTAGTTACCGCTGTAGTCCCTTTGCAGTGTATTGTTCTCTAGCAAGTACCCTAAGTTTTGAATCAGCCTATAAAAGGCTGCATTCTAACCATTAACCTTTGGTTAACTGAAAACTATTTATGTTAGATTCAATCTCAAAGAAAACTTCCAATACTGGGACTCAGCAGGTCGCCATTCTAGGTGGTGGTGTTGCGGGTTTGTCTACCTATTTCTTCCTTAAGAAAGCTGGCTTTACTGTTCATGTTTATGAGCGCTCTGACTATCAGAATAATGATGGTATGGGTTTCCTAATGTTAGAAAATGGCGTTCAAGTAATCCAAGAAATGGGATTGGAACATCAGTTTGCTCAAGTTTCTCGAAAATTGAACCGCTATGAAACTTTTTCAGATCCATTGCATGATAGCTTAGATGCGAATCTGGATGGAGTATATGGTGTTAAGCGTAGCGATTTGGTCCGTGTACTTCGATCAGTAGTACCTCAAGAAGACATTGTATTAAATGCGGAGTTAGATCAATTGATCTTTGATGAAAAAGGAATTGCTAAAACGGCTTTGATGAAAGACGGTACGGAAGTTCAAGCAGATATATTTATAACGGCTGATGGTGTATTTTCTTCAACCCGCCAAACACTATTTCCTGAAAGTTCATTACAATCAACTAATAATCATGAAATAGTAGGTGTATTGCCTAAACATCGAATAAATATTGATATAGGAGATGCTTTTGCTAAGTATGTCAATAGTATTCAAGGTCTGAATATGGGTATGTTTCAATTAGCAGATGGAGATCTATTGTGGTTTATGCAAGTCAATACAGATATTCATGGAGCATATGACACAACCTATGGTACGCTGGAAGAATACATTAAAGGTTTTTCTACCATTTTGCCTGAACCATTTTACTCTGTATTAATGGCAACTGATTTAGAAACATGCTACTATTGGAAAACGAATAGACATGATTTACTCCCGAGCTTCCATAAAGAAAACGTTGTTTTGATTGGTGATGCAGCGCATCCCTTGTTGACTTTTACCTCTCAAGGTGTCAATGCTGCCCTTACAGATGCTAAAATTTTATCAGAAAAACTAGCTATGTTTGATCAATCATTAGAAAATAGATTAGGTGCATTCTATGCCGAAAGAAAAGTTGAGATCAGTCAATTTATTCAACAAGGAGATCAGCTTTTGGAACAATTTAGTAATGCAAAACTTCAAGGAATACCATTGGTATGTTAGACCAGTATTTTGATCATAAAGCCATCGATTTTAATACCCTAAAAGAACGGGCTTTTAATCAAAGGTGGGCAGAACAAGAAGCAGGAGTTATTCCACTTACCGCTGCGGATCCTGATTTTAAAGTAGCACCTGAAATTACCCAAGCACTTAACACCTACATTTCAAAAGGCTATTTTTCCTATGGTCCTGCCTTAGGATATGAGTCCTTCAAACAGGCTGTATCAAATTGGTACCGGTTGTATCACAGAGGATCATTTGAATCAGAAGATGTTGTCGGATTTAACTCTGCTGCAGAAGCTTTAGATCAAGTAGCTGCAGTAATTTTTGAACAAGGGGGAGAAGCACTTATTCCAGATCCAGTTGACTTTTTATTTCAAACTAGTATCGAGCGAAATGGAGGTTCCGTTCAAACGTTTGGATTTGATCTAGATAGTGGTCGTTTGGATTGGAGTATGATAGAGGAAAAAGCTACTCCAAATACAAAGGCTATATACATTTGTAATCCTAATAATCCGGCGGGTACGGCTATTCATTCAGCTGATCTTGCTCTTTTAGTTGAACTATGCCGTTCAAAAGGATGGTATTTGGTTTCAGATGAAATTTGGTTAGATATTTGGTATGATAACACTCCATTGGAGAGCTTAGCTGCTTACTGTGATCGAGATTCGGATCGCTTCGTTATTATTTCAGGTTTGTCCAAAAACTTTGGTTTAGCTGGCTTGCGTATTGGTTATACCTTGTGTAAGCATAAAAGTATCAATCAAGCAATCATAAAAAATAGTGGACATCATGAAACCATTGGTGGATTGTCCACCTTGTCTCAGATAGCGGCCACAACAGCATTCAATCAATGTGGTTATTGGTTAGACCTTTTTAGGAAGCACTTAGAAGCTCAACGAGACTATTTAATTCAACGTATAGATCAAATGCCGGGGTTTTCAATACGAAGACCGGTAGGAACTTACCTGGCATTTATTCAGTTACCTCCATTAATAGATGAGTCCAAACAATGTGCAGACATTAAGGCCAAGGCTAAAGTTGCACTTGTTCCTGGCAGTCCTAGGTGGTTTGGACCCGCTGCGGCAGGTCATTTGAGATTATGTTTTGCAACTTCAAAAGAGACATTAAATGAAGCACTGGATAGATTAGCATTATATGCAGCGCAAACGTTTAAATAGGTTCTACTTGGTGATTAACCCCTACCTTTTTAATTGACAAATAATGAAGAAATAAATAGTATGAAGATATTTCAGGTAGACGCCTTTTCTACTAGGCTTTATGGAGGGAATCCGGCTGCTGTAGTTCCTTTAAAGGAATGGTTAGATGATGAAACTATGCAAAATATTGCTGCAGAGAATAATCTGTCAGAAACAGCCTTTTTTGTTCAACAAAATGAAGATACTTATGGCTTAAGGTGGTTCACACCGGAGACAGAGGTTGATTTATGTGGTCATGCTACATTGGCATCAGCGCATGTACTTTATGTGCATATGGATTATGAGCATGATTTTGTGCATTTCAATACCAAGTCTGGTATGCTATCGGTTGAAAAAGTAGATGGAAAATATAAAATGAATTTTCCTGCGGATGAAATCGAGGAAGTTGAAGTTTCTCCTGCTTTGGAAGTTTGTTTTGATCGAGTTCCTCTACGGGTGTTCAAAGGAAGATCAGATTACCTCTTTGTATTCGATAACGAGGACAATGTCAAATATATCAGACCACAATTGTTGGCTATAGAGCGTCTGACCGATGCTAGAGGAGTTATCATTACGTCACCTAGTCGCGAACTTGATTTTGTGAGCCGATTTTTTGCCCCACAATGTGGTGTTAATGAAGATCCAGTTACAGGTTCGTCCTTCACTACACTGGCACCTTTTTGGGCTAAAGAGCTTGGAAAACGCTCCTTTATCGCTAAACAAATATCCAAACGTGGTGGATATGTAGAGTGTGGAATTTCCAATAATCGAGTGGAGATTAAAGGAGATGCCAAGACCTACATGATTGGGGAGATCCAAGAATTGTCTATGTAGCTTGCTCTAAGGTAAATCCTTAGGAGAGCGATATGGTTTAAAAGGAATCTGGAGTAAAGTTGGAATATTTTGATGCTCCTTTTCATCCATATAAGTGTCTAATCCATACTTTAAATCTTTGTTGTCATACACCACATAGGTTCCAAATATTCTATCCCAGAAAGAAAAAATATTTCCTAGGTTTTGATCGGATAACGGTTGCTTGTAGTGATGGTGTACTCGGTGCATGTGAGGTGTCACAAAAACGATCTTTAAGACATTATCCAACCAGATAGGTAAGTTGATATTAGAGTGATTGAATTGGGAAAGGATTACACTTAAGGATTGATATACCATGATCATCCATAGACTTGCCCCACTTACTAAAACTGCTAAACAGGTAAAAATAAATCGTAATACACTCTCTCCTGGATGGTGTCTATTCGCTGTACTTACATCTACATGTTGATCGGTATGATGAACGATATGGAACATCCACAGAGGCTTTACGCGGTGCTCCAGGAAATGTATCAGCCAAGCACCTATCAGATCTAGTAATAATACGGCCACAATACCCTTAACCCAAATAGGAGCAGAGAACAAATAAATAACTCCAAATGAAGAAGCGGTTACCCAATCGCTTAATTGAAGCAGCAGAAAAGCCATACCTAGATTCACCAAGATGGTCGTTCCAGTAAAAAATAGGTTGAGTAGCACATGTCTCCCTTTTTTATAACTCCAACCAAAGAAAGGTGCAAAGTTCTCTATCAGTAAAAACAATGTCAGGCCTCCAAAAAGGATAATAGACCTATGAGAAGATGGTATATCGGTAAAGTATTGTATAATGCTTTCCATGATAAAATTCACTTGTACATAAACTCAAAATAAATAATTTCTTTAATTAGAATGGTTCGCTTTGGTATGCGAGACTAAAAATGACAGAATACCGATTCTTTTCCTTTTCTATTTTAGATGCTTTTACCTTATCGTATAAAAAGTTTAAACCCTTTAGTTTTACTTCTAAACATTGGTTTATATGTAAATAAGGATTATTTTAAAGCAAATCTATTATGTCCATGGAAACCAATACAAAACCAGTACACCCCGATTTCTCTCCACTAGACAAAGCCGAGAAAAAAATTCTTCGAAGTTCTATTTTTAGGCACCTTGATGGTATTGCTGTAGCTCCTACTGCTTTTGCTTTGGGCAAAAGAGGGGTTCTTCAGTATTTATTAGACAACAAATCGGTTAGTCTAAATCAGATTAGTCAGGCATTTAAAGCTAATGAAGGATATTTGAATGTAGCACTTCGACTTTTATGCTCCCAAGGTTGGCTAAAACAAGAAGTTGATAATAATACTAATGCGGTTATTTTTAGCACAAATAATCATTCTGCTATAGCTTTTTCTATGAGTCATCTATATGAGGAC
>CAJXMP010000208.1 GCA_913056515.1 uncultured Lewinella sp. | reverse complement strand
ACGGATATAATATTAAGGCTACTCCATTAAGCAACGGGGTATCTACACCTTTCTATTTACAAAATCCGGGTTTTTACGATCCCAATACACAAGATTACAGCGATTGTAATTTTTCTGTAGTAGCCGGCAATTACTACTTTATCGATGAAGTACAAATAGTTATTCAAAGTTATGATCAGTCCATGGATTTTGGTTCGTTTGTGCTCCCTGCTAATTTTTCTTTTGGACGTGTAATTATTGACGATTTAGAATTATTTGGGGCTGTGGAAGCTAATTTAACTGTTGGAGATGAATACCGCATGCGTTTTGATACGGATACTAAGGCGGATTTTGTAAACAATTATTGGGTAGATTTTAGTCCAACCATGGGTGACTCCATTTTGTCTAATTATAGCGGGCAGACTCAATTCTTAAAGTCTTTGATGGATTCTGGGGATACCTTACAATATTCATGTGCTACCAATGGCTTTTATTCTGATGGCTTCCAATTTGAAATTAAAGCGGACGATTCAGATACTACAATTGTAGGAGGGTTAGATTTTAGTTTTGTTCAGAACTACAGTGTTATTTATGCTGATTTGTACTTCAAGGATCTTTGGACCTCACCTGCAGAACATGCTCTTTCTAGAATTGGTGATCAATTGAATACTAAGATTAGATTTTATTCAGAAAGTGATCGTATTGTAAGGCTAAGAATGACTCCTTACAGTGCAGGGATACCTGTGGCTGATGTTGATCCAGCCGAATCTTTTTTAATTGAATTAGAGGCAAATGCCATCTATAATGAAATACTAAGCACAACCATTCCAGTAGCATGTGATATTACGCATCTATTGATTGAAGTATTAGATGCCGGTAGTAATGCAGTCCTACTTTCCTATATGCCTCAGGTAGATATTAGCTTTGGTGATCTTTCAACGGTCTTGGTTTCAAATGAGCTTACACCAGCAGTGCAGGAGTTAAAAGTGTTTCCTAATCCTACTGCTGGGGCATTTACTATTCAGTTGGATGAAAGGCAGCAAGATGCGGAACTGGCTATTTATGATGTTCTTGGTCAATTGATTGATCGACAAGTGGTCCATAGTGCGGAACAGGAATTAAAGCTTGAATTGGCTATTCCGGGTGTATATAAGGTAGTCTTACAATCGGGAGATTATTTAGCTACACAAACCGTTATTATCCAATAAAAAAAGTCCCGAGCATTACGCTCGGGACTTTTTTTAATTATTGCCAAGGATTAATGGGAGTCCATCATCTCCACTTCCTACAACTACGATCTTTGAATTGGGTGATTTCGCCAATTCTAGGGTCGCCTCAATTCCTTTATCCCGTAAAATGTTTTGACTTAACGAAGCATTTAATATTCTATTCGCTTCAGCCTTTGCTCCTGCTTCAATGATCTTACGTTCCGCTTCTTGTTTCTCTTGCGCTAAGATATATTCATACTTCAATGCTTGCTGTTCAGCTTCTTGCTTAGCTTCAATGGCAGACTTTACCTTGTCTGGTAAATCAATACCTCTAATAAGAGCATCCGTTAGTATGATATTTTTATTAGCAAGGGAGATATTAAGTTCTTCTTCAATTAAGCCTTGTATTTCATCTCTCTTGGTAGAGTAAAGTTCTTCTGGATTGAATTTACCGATAATCTTACGAACAGAAGATCTAACGGTTGGTCGGACAACGATATCTGTATATCCTTCACCAATTTCTTCGTGTAAGGATCCAATTTTCTGTGGATCTGTTCTAAATCGAACCGTTATATCGACTCTGATTTCAAGACCATTATTGGAAAGTAAGGCCATTTGTTCTTCTATAGCTACTTCTCGAGTATTGTACTCGTACACTTTATTCCAAGGTGCGATAATGTGAAAACCTGGTCGCAATGGATTCTCCTTGTCTAAACCTACTTTACTGAAACGCTTAAATACTACGGCTGTATTTCCTGGGTCGATCGTTAAAAAAGTTGCATTAGAAATAATCAGGATAAAGATTAATAGGATAGCACCTATCGAACCTAGTACCCGAAGTCTTTTGTTATTCATATTAATTGGTATTGTTAGTTTAATAAACAGATTGTAGTTTTGAATGCACAATCAGTTTGATGGCAATTTACTGCACTTTTTTAAAAATGCTTAAATGAATCGACAATCTACCCTGATTATTCTACTATTTATATCCTTTATAAACTTGTCTGCCTTTGGGCAATACGAATCTTCGATCTTTACACCTTCAGATTCATTTAATATAAAGCGGTTTAATCGGTCAGTTGTTACTGGTGGAAGTGTGTATGCGCTAGGTTCAGCATGGCTATGGACTCAATGGTATAGTCAATATGAATTAGGACCTTTCCATTTTTATAATGATATGAATTCTTGGGGTAACATGGACAAAGCAGGCCATTTGTTTTCTACCTATACTGAATCACGGATTGCTTATGAATTTATTCGATGGACAGGTGTGAAAAAGGAGAAGGCCATTTGGACTGCATTTGGTGTAGGTTCTGGTGTTCAATTGACTTTTGAAATTATGGATGGTTTCTCCACGGATTGGGGCTTTTCAATTCCAGATGTAGCCTTTAATACCCTTGGAGCAGGATTATTTGCTGCTCAGGCATTTGCTTGGGATGAACAACGGATAGTAGTTAAAAGCTCCAATACATTCAAAGCCTATCCAGATTTTATAGTAGAGGGAACAGATGGAAGTATGACCTCTATACGAGATCGAGCCACAGAACTGTACGGTTCAGGACCAGGGGCCCGTTATTTAAAGGACTATAATACTATGACCATTTGGCTATCCGCTAATCCAGCTTCTTTTATTTCAAAATCGGATCATCGAGTCCCAGAATGGCTTAACCTAGCTGTGGGCTATAGTTCGGAGAATTTATATGGAGGATTTGAGAATGCATGGCCTGCTGAAGCTCCAATCTATTTTTTAGATGAAGAGGCTTTTCCAAGGTACAATCAATATTTCCTTTCCTTAGATGTTGATTTTACCCGAATTAAGACCAATTCTGGATTTTTAAGAACTGCGTTTAAAGTGTTGAATCTATTTAAATTTCCAGCTCCTTCATTGGAGTACAATGCCGTCCATGGCTTTAGGTTTATTCCAATGTATTGGTGATGTTTTTTTGTCTCCGAATATATTTAGGGCCAAACCAAAGACTTATTCCACTTATTGTTAGAATGATTAGACCTAATCCTAGTATACTCATACTTCCTACTTTAAAGCCATCTGAAATGATGGAGCCATCATGAATTCGTTCTATTAAGTCACTATATCTAGCTTGTTGGGAGAGCACTTCTCCAGTTCTTAAGTCCAATTGTATTTCCCAGTTTAGATCTTTGAATAAAACTTTTGCAATACCCTTTTTTGGACGAATATCTAGGCGGTCTATTTGTGCTTGGTCTGCTTTAACCACAGCGGATTGTTTTGCGATTTGAATAAGACTATCAATACTGATATAGTCTATGCCTTGGGCTTCGGTATGAATGGACGATTGAGTTTTTGGTTGGATAAAATTAATGTGCTTCTTGTATGCCAATAAAACGCCAGTTAGTGCACTAATAATAAAGAGTGCACTAAGGCTAATTCCAATGAAACGGTGATATTTTCTTATATTCCTCAGGAAAGTAATTACTGGACGTAACTTGAGCATGAATTTTTTTGAATAAAGATAAAATTATGTGCTTATGGAGTGTCAAAGAAAGGCGAATAATATTTGAAATTATAATGAAGATGAATAATAGGCTTTTATTTCTTTTGTTAGCAGGATTAATGTGCTCATGTCAAAAGGATCAGTCCGTACAAGCTGATCTTATTGTTGTCAATGGATCCATTTGGACGGTAAATCATGAACAAGAACGAGTATCCGCATTGGCCGTTGCAGAGGGAAGAATAATTGCGCTAGGTACAGATAAGGAGATGCTGTCCTTCCAAGATGAATCCACTGAGATACTAGATTTGGAGGGTAAATTTATGATGCCTGGTTTTATTGAAGGTCACGGGCATTTTATAGGATACGGTAATAGTAGAATTAAGCTCAATTTCTTGGACAGTAAATCATGGAATGAGATTATCCAGTCTGTTGCTGCTGCTGCTGAGGAGCTTCCTGAAGGGACTTGGATTGAAGGACGAGGTTGGCATCAGGAAAAATGGACGGAAGGTATATTAGATAGAAACGTTTTAGGTTATCCATTTCATGATGAATTAAGTGCAATGACACCTAACCATCCAGTCATTTTAAGGCATGCTAGTGGTCATGCGCTTTTTGCCAATAAAGCAGCTATGGAAATCGCTGGAGTATCCAAAGAATTAGAAAGTCCTGCTGGAGGTGAAATTGTAAGAGGTCCAAATGGAGAGGCTATAGGTGTTTTTGAGGAACGGGCCATGGGTATTATTTCGAAGGCATTTAATGATTATAAGTCTTCCTTTTCGGAGGCTGATTTAAAGCAAGAGTGGTTGCGCGCAGTGGAAGAAGCTGAAGAAGGATGTTTGGAACATGGAATTACTTCTTTTCAGGATGCTGGGACTTATTTCTATGATATTGAAGGGTTTAAAGAAAGGGCAAATGCAGGCGATATGCGTATTCGATTATATTCTATGTTAAGACATTCTGCTAAGGATATGGCTCCTATTTTGGATGACTATCCGATTATGGATATGGGAAATGATCGATTTACTTGTCGAGCGATAAAAACAGAAGTTGATGGCGCCCTCGGTGCTTTTGGAGCTTGGTTGCTTAAGCCGTATAGTGATAAAACTGGATTTCATGGTCAAAATACGACCAGTATAGCTGAGGTTAGTGCTATCGCGGATTTAGCTAAAAAACATGGTATGCAACTTTGTGTGCATGCTATCGGGGATAGAGCTAATAAGGAGGTTTTGGA
>CAJXMP010000207.1 GCA_913056515.1 uncultured Lewinella sp. | reverse complement strand
CTGTTTATGCATCACCCGCCATTTAAAATTGGTATTCCAAGTATGGACGCAATTGGTCTACGCGAAGTCGATGCAATTGCACTGGGAGAGATGTTGGATGAATTCGATAACGTCCGCCATATATTTTTTGGCCATCTACATCGGCCATTAAATGGATCTTGGCGGGGCATTGGGTTCAGCACTATCCGTGCGACCAATCACCAAGTGTGGTTGGATTTCAAACAAAAAGACCAAATCCCTGGTAGTCATGAACCGCCTGCTTACGCTATCGCTTTGATCGAGCACGACCAGATTGTGATTCACACCCATGACTTTATGGACGCGTCGCCCAAATACAGTCTTGGAAGCTGGGACTACGAAGCCTGGGAAAAAGAAAATATCTCGTAATGCTTAGTTGTTCACCACGCGACGCTATTGAGCAAGCGGGAGTCGTTCTGGTCGACTTGGATGGCTGCATGATCGCCAGTGGGAAGCCACTCCCTGGTGCAAAAGATTTAATCGAGGTTGCCGGTAGCCGCTTTTTCCTGGTCACTAATAATTCAAGCCATAGTGCTTTAGAGCTATCGGAATGGCTTAATTCGATTGGCTTAGCAATTTCTCGCTCTCGAATACTGACAGCAGGTGAAGAAACGCTTAATTATGTGTTGGACGAATATGGCCAAGTACCGATTATGCTTTTAGCCAGCCAAAGTATTCATAATCGTGCGATTTCAATAGGTCTTCGTGTGGATGAGTTTCACCCAAGCTGTGTGGTGCTAATGCGTGATACGGATTTGACCTACGCTAAGCTCTCGCTTGCGATTAAACATCTGTCTAATCGTGTTCCATTAATTGTCTCTAATCCCGATATGTCACATCCAGAAGCAGATGGCAGGCCAGTTCCCGAAACAGGCAGCTTGCTATCGCTGTTCCAGGCAGTTCTACCAGATATACGTGCTAAGGTAATAGGCAAGCCAAACCCTAGAATATTTCGACGCGCCGTGATTGAGTTTGGCGCTGACGTTCATCAAGCGGTGATCATTGGCGATAATCCCGACACTGATGGAAAAGGGGCAGAAACTTTGGGTAGTAAGTTCTTTCTAGTGGGGCGCCATAGGGATTCTCGATTTGAGACCCTGAAGGAATTATTAAAGGAGTAATTAGTAGAGAATGGTTCGTATGACCTTGATATTTAGGTCTGCTATGGGCACATAAGCGAAGAAGCCTCAACCACTTGGTTGGGGCTTTTTGCTACCGGAGGCATGTCGGAAATACACCAGATAGCTGACATAAGTCTAGCGGTAATTCCAACCAACAAACAGAACGCACCAATATAATCAACATGCACTATGCATACGCAACAAAACTGTGCTCTATATAAAAAGGCTTATTGGGCCTCCATTACATATTTGATATGACGTCATTTATGTCATGAGTTCATCGCAAAAAAATGCCAGGGCGAACCCTGGCGAACATCAACTTTAGCTAGGAGATAAAGAATCGTTGGAGGCACCCTGCTCTGCGGGCTTAGCCTTGAGCATATCAATCAGCTTGAGCTGCGATGGCGTATTAGCCTTAGGCTCGTGCTTCTTAAAACAGGGTTCTAACTCTAAGTCAGCTAAACACAGCGTTGTCATTCGGATACCTCATTGAACGAAGTGCGTAAGGTATCGGCTATCTGCAAATAATTTTATTAGGCCGATTGCTGATCGGGAGTATCCGTAGGTACAAACGCTCAACGCCGGGGAGCCAGCACTAAATATGGGTGACTAAAAGGTGACTAAGAATCAGTCACGCACAAAAAAGGCCTAGCAATTTCTTGCTAAGCCCTTGTTTTGTATGGCGCGCCCGGCACGATTCGAACGTGCGACCGCCTGGTTCGTAGTTCTAACTATCAATCATAACTCATTGTATTAATTGGCATTTCGCCCGTTGCACTCAATCACTTCTGCTGGATAAATCAGTACTAAGCATGACCAAGTCCGGCAAAAATCAGGCATTCTCTTTTGTATTGCACTCGCAAGTTCTTCTGGAGTAAAGCTAATTGCAGCTAGATTATAAGATGATCGTATTTTAATCTGCTCTTTTGGTGCTTCCATCAAGTTAATGGTACCCCTAATTGCATCTTCCATGTACATCATTGGCAATGCCGTATCACCCTTTAAAAAGCACGTATATGGATTACCCAGCTTAGCTTGATAAAAAATGTCCACGGCATAATCTGTAGTTCCTCCTCCCGGTAAACTCGTATAAGAGATCAATCCAGGGTAGCGTATACTTCTTACATCAACACCATATTTGGCTGCGTAATATTCACACCATCTTTCGCCGGCCTGCTTTGAAATACCATAAACCGTTGTTGGTTCCATGATCGTGTGCTGTGGTGTATTTTTTCTAGGTGTAGTTGGTCCAAAAACCGCTGATTTTTTTGATCAAGGAGTTTCAGGTTCTGCTGAGTACGACTACTGGGTTAAGAATGTAATGCCTTATGTTAAAGCTCAAGAGGGAAACAAAAGAACATGGAGGATCCAAGGTCTAGGATATAATTGGGATAATAATCAGGCTCCAAAGAAGTTTATAAGATATACTACTATTAGACTAAAACAAGAAAATGCTCGAGACTGGTTCCATGAAATGAGAAATGATGCAAAATTAAAAAGAGAAAATGGCTATACTGGAATTAGAGGTGTTTTTGCTCTTGTTTCCGGTGGTCAATGGGAAATAACAGTAGTTGAACCTTATGATGCTCACGGAACCGGATTAGGTTCTTTTGGAGATGAAGATTTTGATTATCGTGATGAGTATAATGAAATGTTTGGTTGGAGATCATTGAGATATAACCAAATCAGAGGTGATGCAGCAATTAGAGACTATGGTGGTCAGATAGTTGAAACACTAGAATTTAGACCAGATATGTCAACTTCTATTGAATAGATTGAATTTAACCATTTGATTTTAAAAAAGGGCGGTATTAATACCGCCCTTTTTTTACAGCTAATTTAGTATTACATTTGTCCACCATTATTATGAGTAATATAATTGCAATAGTAGGAAGACCTAATGTCGGAAAATCAACGTTGTTTAATAGGCTTATTCAACGAAGAGAGGCGATTGTAGATTCTATAAGTGGAGTTACAAGAGATAGACACTATGGAAAGGGAGATTGGAATGGTAAAGAGTTTTCCGTTATTGACACTGGTGGATATGTAGTTGGAAGTGATGATATTTTCGAATCGGAGATTGATCATCAAGTTGAATTAGCAATTGATGAAGCAGATATAATCTTATTTATGGTTGATGTTGATTCAGGAATAACTTCGATGGATTCAGAAATTTCAGATTTATTAAGAAAGATTGAAAAGCCAGTTTTTTTGGTTGTTAACAAGGTTGATAATTCCTCTAGAATGAATGATATTAACGAATTCTATTCAATGGGAATAAAAAAACTCTACCCAATTGCAAGTTCTAACGGTTTTGGAACGGGAGAATTACTAGACGATGTTGTAAAACTATTTAAGGAAGAAAAAGCAATAGATAATGACGTACCCAAATTTGCAGTTGTTGGTAGACCAAATGCAGGCAAATCTTCTTTTATTAATGCATTGATTGGAGAGAACAGGAATATTGTAACTGAAATTCCTGGAACTACAAGAGATTCAATCAATACTAGATATAACAGATTTGGATTTGAATTTGATCTTGTTGACACAGCAGGAATACGAAAAAAGTCAAAGGTTAAGGAAAATCTTGAGTTTTACTCTGTAATGAGAAGTGTTAGGGCTATCGAAAATTCTGATGTTTGTATCTTGTTATTTGACGTATCAAGAGGGTTTGATACGCAGGTTAAGAATATTTTTTGGTTATGTGAAAGAAATAAAAAAGGAATAATTTTAATTGCAAACAAGTGGGACTTAATCGAAAAAAATACAAATTCAACAAAACAGTTCGAAACAACTATTAAAAAAGAAATTGAACCCTTTACAGATGTAAATATAATCTTTGTATCAACCTTAAATAAGCAAAGAATTCATAAAGCAATAGAAACCGCTGTAAAAGTATTTAAGGGTAGATCTGAAAAAATAAAAACCAGAAAGTTAAATGATATTTTACTTCCGATAATTGCATCATATCCTCCACCAGCAATCAAAGGGAAATATGTTAAAATAAAATATATAACACAGTTACCAACACATCACCCACAATTTGCCTTCTTTTGCAATTTACCTCAATATGTTAAAGAGCCTTATAAAAGATTTTTAGAAAATAAGATTAGAGAAAATTTTGACTTTACAGGTGTTCCAATAACTATTTTTCTGAGAAAAAAATAGTTATAATTGGTTTCGTATCTCGATTAATTTGTCCTTAATTAATTTAAGTTTATTTACAATATCTAACTTATCCGAAGTTTTTTCATTATTAATGTAATGCTTAGCACCTTGGATTGTATATCCTTTTTCCTTTAGTAAAAAATATATTTTGTTTATCGCTTCAATATCTTTATTGGTAAATTTCCTATTACCTCTTGAATTTTTCTTAGGATTTAAAATTTTGAATTCTTGTTCCCAGAACCTGATTAGTGACGGATTTACATTAAATTTTGATGCCACTTCTCCGATAGAGTAATATCTTTTGTCTTGAAGATTGATTTTCATTAATCTAGGGATTGATTAACCACAGAAGCTTGTTTTAATAATTCGTCATATTCTTTTGCAGTTAAGTTTCCATAGTAGAAATTAATCGGATTTATCTTTACCTTATCTTTAAAAATCTCATAATGCAAGTGGGGAGCATTTGATCTCCCGGTACTACCTACATAACCAATTAAATCACCTCTTTTTACTTTTTGATATCTTTTAACATTGAATTTATAAAGATGTGCATATAAACTAGTATAACCATAACCATGGTCAATTCTAATATGATTTCCATAGCCAGAAGATCTATTATCAGCTCTAATTACAGTTCCATCCCCCGTAGCA
>CAJXMP010000206.1 GCA_913056515.1 uncultured Lewinella sp. | reverse complement strand
AAATATCAGTCCTTCCAGACGAAGCAAACGACATTCTATTTAATTGGGCAATGCCTGGCTCGAAACTTCATTCTCAAATGGGTGCATTTTTATCATCATGGATTAAACCTAAGAAATTTATCTTTAATACATCCATAAATGGAGGGAATAGAGCAATAGTTCCACTTCCACCATATGAAGAGGTAATGCCCCTCAATATATTAGCTACACAACTCCTTAAAGCGATAGTAACAAAGGATATCGAACTTAGCGTAAAACTAGGAGTTCTTGAGCTTGCACCTGAAGATTTAGCTTTATCAAGCTATGTATGTCCAAGTAAATACGACTACCAGACAATTCTTCAAGAAAATTTAGATCTTATATTTGAGGAGATGGCATGAAGTTACCTATTCTTAGAAACTTTATTGATAACCAGAAACCTTTATTCGTTGGCCAAGGAAAGTATTCCAAATGGTTCCCAATTTTTGATGCTATTGAAAATTTTATTTTCTCATCTAAATCTAAAACAGCAAATCCGATACATGTAAGGGACTCGATTGATATTCAGAGGGTTATGGTGATTGTATGGCTATCGACATTCCCAGTGATGTTTTTTGGTATGTACAACATTGGAGATTATGGCCTAAATTACCTAAATACAATTGGGGCATCCAATACTGGTGACTGGCATCATCTATTAATATCCATTGTTGGTTATGAAAATCCAACAGTTTTCTCTAAGTTTTGGTTTGGAGCAGTATATTTTGTTCCTATATATTTTGTTGCTTTTACAGTAGGGATATTTTGGGAAATAGTTTTTGCCGTTATTAGAAAACATGAAATCAATGAGGGTTTATTTGTTTCATCAGTTCTATTTGCTCTTACATGTCCGCCAGATTTACCCTTATGGCAAGCTGCTCTAGGTATGACTTTTGGAATCGTTATTGGAAAAGAAATATTTGGCGGAACAGGTAAAAACTTTCTTAATCCCGCTCTAACCGGTAGAGCATTTCTTTATTTTGCTTACCCAAGCCAAATTTCTGGAGACAGAGTTTGGATAGCTGGACTGTCTGATCAAAACATTGTTCCCGAGGGGTATAGTGGAGCTACACCCTTGGCTTATGCAGCTGAATCAGGAACTAACGGTTTAGAAGCTAACTTTAGTTGGTCTGATGCTTTCTTTGGCTTTATACCAGGATCCGTTGGGGAAACCTCCGTATTACTAATTGCTGTTTCAGCAATTATTTTATTGATGACAAGAGTTGCTTCATATCGAATTATATTAGGTACATTAATAGGGATGATTTTAATGACCAGTATCCTCAATATTGTTGGATCAGATACCAATCCTATGTTTAACGTTCCTTGGTATTGGCATTTAGTTATAGGTAGTTTTGCCTTTGGTTTGGTTTTTATGGCTACAGAACCTGTTTCGGGTTCAGGTACAAATGCAGGCAGGTGGATTTACGGTGGTGTAATTGGTGTAACTGTTATTTTAATTAGGGTCATTAATCCTGCTTTCCCTGAAGGCATGATGCTTGCAATTTTATTTGCTAATCTTCTTGCGCCAGTGATTGATCACCTTGTTGTAAATTCAAACATCAAAAAACGTGAAAGGGCACTAGCATCATGAATGATTCGATCATTAAAACTTTAAGTGTTGCATTCGCAGTATGCTTAGTGTGTTCCCTATTTGTTTCATTTGCTGCGGTTAACTTAAGAGATACTCAAAATCTCAATAAAATTAATGACCAAAGAGTTAAAGTTCTTCAAGCCGCAGGTATATATGATGAAGCTAATACAAATATAGAAGAACAATTTTCAGTACTTGAGGCTATGTTTATAGACTTTTCTAATAATCAGATTGTTTCAGCAATTGAGGGGCTTGATCTTGATTCATATGATCCTGTTGAATATTCAAGAAAAGATGGATTCTTTACGGCTATTCCAAATGATGAAGATATTGCGATTGTTAAAAATAAAGAAAATTACGGAAAAATTTTTATTCTTCGAGATGAAAATAACTTAATCAATAAAGTTGTTCTTCCAATTAGGGGTTATGGGCTTTGGGGCACACTTTTTGGATATATCTCATTAGCTGCTGATTTAAATACTGTTGAGGGTCTAGAGTTTTATAGTCATAAAGAAACACCTGGTCTAGGTGGTGAGGTCGATAATCCAAGATGGAAAAAGATTTGGATTGGTAAGAAAGTTTACAACAATAATAAAAATGTATCACTTGAAGTTATCAAGGGTGCTGTGAATCCACAAGATCAAAATATTGACTATAAAGTTGATGGTTTATCAGGAGCTACCTTAACGAGCAGAGGTGTTACAAATATGCTTGCCTATTGGTTTGGTGAATCAGGATACAAGCAGGTTTTGGAGAACTTAAAGAATGGCTAATAAATATAAAGAAATTCTTATAAAGCCTATCATTGCTGAAAACCCTATCACGCTTCAGATTTTAGGTATTTGTTCAGCACTTGCTGTAACCAGCAATCTTACCGTCACACTAATCATGTGCGTGGCCCTTACAAGCGTTGTTTCTTTATCTAATTTATTCATATCAATTATAAGAAATCATATCCCCTCGAGTGTGAGGATTATTGTTCAGATGACGATCATCGCATCACTTGTGATTGTTGTTGATGAGCTGCTTAAGGCTTATGACTATGAGACAAGCAAGAAGCTATCAGTTTTTGTAGGCTTGATTATTACCAATTGCATTGTGATGGGTAGGGCTGAGGCTTTTGCTATGAAAGAGAAGCCATTTCCAAGTTTTATAGATGGTCTAGGTAATGGCTTAGGTTACAGCTTTATTTTGATCGTTGTTGCAGTTATCAGGGAACTATTTGGAGCCGGAACACTAATGGGGGTAGAAATCTTTCCCTTAGTCTCTAACGGTGGTTGGTATCCAGCAAATAATTTACTCTTATTGCCACCCAGTTCATTTATTATTATTGGCTTATTAATCTGGGTTATAAGAGTCTTTAATAAAGAGCAAGTGGAAGAAAAAGATTTCAGTCTATCAAAACATGACGTGTCACCTAATTACGAAAAGAGAGAAATAAATGTTTGAGCATTATCTCAATATATTCTTAACCACTGTCTTTATAGAGAATATAGCTTTGTCAGTATTTTTAGGCATGTGTACATTTATAGCTATTTCTAAAAAAATTGATGCTGCATTTGGTCTTGGTATAGCAGTTATCGTTGTTTGTCTTATTACGGTGCCTTTAAATAATTTTATATACAACAATGTTCTCAGAGAAGGCGCACTAGCATGGGCTGGATTACCTGAGGCAAATTTACAATTTGTTGGCTTAATTAGTTACATAGGTGTGATTGCAGCTGCTGTTCAAATTCTAGAAATGTTTTTAGATAAATTTGTACCCGCTTTATATAACGCTTTAGGTGTTTTCCTTCCATTAATTACAGTTAATTGCGCTATTCTTGGTGCCTCACTTTTCATGGTTGAAAAAGATCTTAAGTTTGGTGAAAGTGTTGTCTATGGCTTGGGAGCAGGCGTTGGTTGGGAAATGGCAATTGTAATTTTGGCTGGAATTAGAGAAAAGTTAAAATATGCTGATATTCCTGAAGGACTTCAGGGTCTAGGTATTACATTTATCATAGTCGGTTTAATGAGTTTTGGTTTTATGTCATTTGGGGGAATTTCGCTTTAGTGAGGTCTTATGCAAATTGATTTAATTTTAGGTGTTGTTTCTTTTACAGGTGTTGTTCTATTGCTTGTTCTTGTAATTATTTTTGCAAGAAGCAGGCTGGTGAGCACAGGAAGTGTAAATATTGAAATAAATGATGATCCAGCAAACACCATTACGGTACCTGCAGGATCTAAACTCTTACAAACTCTGGCAGAGAATAAAATTTTTCTCTCTTCTGCTTGTGGAGGTGGAGGAACATGCAGTCAATGTAAGTGTTTAGTTATGGACGGTGGCGGGTCTATTTTACCGACTGAGGAATCTCACTTTACATCTAAAGAGCAAAATGAAGGTTGGAGACTTTCATGTCAAGTTGCTGTAAAGAATGATCTTAAAATTAAGATTCCAGATGAGGTATTTGGAGTTAAAGAATGGGAGTGTGAAGTAATTTCAAATGATAATGTAGCCACATTTATTAAAGAATTGATCTTAAAATTACCCGAAGGTGAGGAGGTCAACTTTAAGGCTGGTGGTTACGTTCAACTTGAAGCACCAGCATACAAAGACCTCTCATACAAAGCTTTTGATGTGGATAATGAATATCACTCTGATTGGGACAAGTTTAAAATCTGGGAGAATGTTGCCAACAATGATGAGCCTATTATTAGAGCCTATTCAATGGCAAATTATCCAGAAGAAAAAGGTGTCTTAAAGTTCAATATTAGAATAGCATCTCCGCCACCGGGTAGCGATGTACCTCCTGGCCTTATGTCATCATGGGTCTTTAATCTAAGAGCTGGTGATAAAGTTAGAGTTTTTGGACCATTTGGTGAATTTTTTGCAAAACAAACTATTCAAAGTTTAGGTTTTGATCCTGAGTCTGAAACAGGTAAAGCATTACTAATTGAACAGTTCCCTTCCATACAAAACTCTTATCAAGAAAAATATAGTGATGTAGAATCTTTATTTGAAAAAAGTTTACCTTATCTAACTGCTGCAGGTGGTTTATACGCAATGAATCAAATGCAAGAAGATAGACCCGAATATGATGTAAGTCAGAATCCTTATATGTACGCACAAGGTGGTGGAGTACAAAACTTTGCTATGGGTGGTACAACAGAGTTTCCAAGAATGTTTGGTACTATTAAAGGACCAGGCGATGGACAGTCTGATAGCATTCCTGCAATGTTATCGAATGATGAACATGTATTAACAAAAAGAGAAGTAGAAACAATTGGTATGATGGCTGGAGGAGATGTTGACACAGGTCATGAAATATTAAAGAATGTAAGAACACAAATCGATGATATCGGAGAACAGATGGGGG
>CAJXMP010000205.1 GCA_913056515.1 uncultured Lewinella sp. | reverse complement strand
TTGACTATTGATGGACATCTCCACCGTGTAAGTAGCCGCTGTTAGCATTTGTACAGAAATGGAATTAGAACCATTTAAGTTTCCATTCGTAATAATCCAATCCACAAATGGTGCACCGGGAGATATACTCCAAGTGGCTAAAATATCGGTACAGGTCGATGGGTTGCCGCTTATGATTTCTGAAGCCTCAGTAGTATCAATAAAGGTCCATTCATTTCCTGTACAAATATTAGCTGGTGGATCTACAACCATTTCTGGTTCAGGTGGTAGACTGATTTCTATGGGTTCTACTGTTGCTGAACTAGATCCACAGGGGTTAGAAGCAGATATTTGTACATCAAAAGCATTGATATAATTTCCTGTCGAGGTCACCTCACCACAAGAACTATCCTCAAATAAATAGGTGAAACTAGAGGGAATAGTACTTTGATCATAGGTAGCCACCTGTTGACCATTGACATAGATGATATATTGCGTTCCGGTTGGATTGTTGACATAATCAGTAATTGGAAAAGTTACCGGTGCAGGCGAACAAAGTGAAACGGTATTACCCGGAGTGGCTAAACCAATCGAAGGATTATTACCATTATAATAGTTGTAAGTGGAAGTTGCCACACAACCATCATTTGAGGTCACTTCAACAGTGATTGTATAGTAGCCATAAGCAGTATAAGTATGACTCGCATTCACACCTGCATTATTAAAAGTGACATTAGTATAGGTATCTGAAGAGCCATCTCCCCAATTAATAACATAGCTTGCATTATTGAGGATGGTGGTAGACATATTAGTCAATTCCAGTGTTGTAGTGGGCGTGGAGGTACAGGTCCTAATTTCAGTACCTGTCAATACCCCTGTTCCAGGTGCAATACCTATCGTTGGATCAGGAAGTGAAAAGACAGATACATTCGATGTAGCACACAATACACCGTCCGCATATAGATTTACTGGATAGGTTCCAGTATTTACGAAGTTATACAGCAGATTGGTTCCACTAAAATCGATGGTGCCGTCATTATTGACATCCCAGCCATAATTCACACCCGCCTGCGGATTAGTTACTGAAAGGGTTACTCCTTCTTCACAAACAGGATTTGGAGAATAAGTAAAACTACAGGTTTGAGCGATCCCAAATACAGCCCAAACTAAAGCTATGGTTAGTAAGATTATCTTTTTCATATTGGTTTTTCGTTTAAACAGTTGTCAATTACATATGCTTTCTGTGGATCGTTTTATGCCAGATATTTTCATACCTATCCGTGTGGGCTTTGTTGACTGAAGGACAGACTACTCTGCCTCGACGACTATTGCCTAGGTATTGGTATTTGACAGAAACTTCCATGGTTCCTCCAGAATTGGCATTTAGACCATTAATATTCAGGTCATAGCTTACGCCTAATTCAATGATTTGCCCTTTAGCCACTGCCCAACTCATATCGCAACCAATAATGATGGCATCAGTACTTAAGGCAATACGATCGGAGACAGTATTTTGGTAAAAAATACTTGTACCCAGATTCATAAACATGAATCTACTTCCTACAGTAAGCGTATTAATTTGATGTTGATACTCATATCGGAATGCTGGCAAGGGTGTGAATTTCCTTTTCTTTGTACCTAGTTGTAGTCTAGGGAAAAAGGCAGTACCATGCACGACTATTTTATCGTGTGATTCAGTAGCCAAGCCTTGTAAAGATTCGACATGAGACCTTGTTGCCAAGGTGATCAAGTGGGAAAAGCTGGCGCCAAGTTCAAATTGCGCTCCAGCACCTCTATAACCTTTTTGGTTATATCGGTAGACAATACCAGGGTTGACTTCAATCCATTTAGGATTACTCACACTGAATTGATCAAAATACTGGGCATGCAAAGATTGTGCAGCAAAGAATTCTGGACCTCTGGGGTCCAATTGATCAGAAAAGAGCAACTTGTTCCAATCTATAGATTTCTCATTATAGAAAAATCCCAATCCCATACGGATGTTATGGAGCTGATGCTTCGTTTCGAATGGTAACACATAGGCGTAGTTCAATCCGAACATTTGTGTCTCTAGTAATCCATCTCCTTCTACATCTCTCAAAAAGAATAAGCCAAAAGCATTTTTTAACTGGGATTCTGCGAATTCAGCTGAGGCAAACTGTGTAGAGAATGCACCAGGAAATTGTTTGAATCGATCGATTGCACCCCATTGTTCTCTTACCAAAGTAGAGAGGGTGATGGTGCCATCTGAGCCAGTTAAGGCCGGGTTTTGATAGGCTTTACTAATGTGATATTGAGAGAATAAAGGATCCTGTGCATTTAGGTACAGGACGTGGAAACATAGAGAGCCTAGTGTAATTAGTTTAATTACCCATGAACTATTCATAAAAATGTATTTGTGTTCACAACAATTGATTCAGCTGGAACGTAGAAACCTTGAGGTGTATAGGTTTGTAATAGGTAGGCTATTTCTATTGAACAGGTATAAAGATAGGCATAATGGCTTCTGCTAAGTGACAGATGATGTACAAATAGAAGATATAGTAGAAATTCTATATATTAAAAATGGCTAAGATTTTTGACCTTCGTTTGTATGACTTTATGTAGTTCAGAAGGGATGATGGGTTTAGAAATAAAATCATTCATACCAGCCGCTAACACCGCCTTTTGGGTTTGTTCATCTGTACTTGCTGTAAGTGCAATGATGCAGATCTCTTCATTAAATGTTCGGATTGATTTAGTGGCTTCAATGCCACTCATGACAGGCATGTGGACATCCATAAAAATCAATTCATAGTGTTTTTCTTTGGCTAAATGAACCGCCTCTTCTCCATTTTCGGCAAAATCAATACTCAGATTCCATTTATTCAGAATCTTTTTAATGACTAATCGATTAAAGGGCATATCGTCCACTACTAGGATATCAATATTTTCAAAATCGACCTCGTTTAACTTGGAATGATTCAACAGATCTTTTTCATCAGCAGTGTCAAGAATTAGGTCAAAGTAAAAACGAGAACCTTTTCCATATTGACTCTCTACCTGTATTTCTGATTGTAGAATTTTTAATAAATGCTTGGAAATCGAAAGACCAAGTCCAGTGCCATTGAGGCTATATTTGGATTTGGTTTGATAGAATTCTTCGAAGATATGTTCTAAATTTTCTTTTGGTATACCAATACCCGTATCAACGACTTCAAATCGTATAGCGCAGGCTTGATCAAAAGAGTCTAAACACTTGACCTGCAGCTTTACACTGCCCTCTTCTGTAAATTTGATGGCATTCGATACTAGGTTGACTATGATTTGTCTGATTCTCAAGCTGTCTGAATGCACTATCCTTGGAAGATCTTTAGACATCTCTAATTCAAATGTAATAGACTTTTCTTCTGCTAATGGCTTGAATCCTTTGCTGATATCAAAAAGGAAAGCATGAAGATCAAATGCATATTTTTTTAGTTCTAGCTTGCCTGATTCAATCTTTGAAAAATCTAGAACATCATTGATTAACATAAGCAGCGAATTAGAAGCAATTTGAAGTATTTCAAGCTGTTCAGCTTGTTCCTCCAAATAGTCTTCCTGTAACAGTATATGCGATAAGCTAGTAATCACATTTAATGGGGATCGAATTTCATGTGAAATGGTCGCTAAAAAATCTGACTTCACCGCAGACGCTTTCTTTTCTTTTGCTATTGCATCCTGTAATTTTTGTTCAAGTATTTTTTGCTTGCTTACCTGTTGCGCGAGCGTGTCTGCAATAAATAGAAAATTGCCTTTTGTATCAATTTTGGACATATCAAATTCAGGAGTAATCGCACGAATCATATTGGATAAGCGAATTACCCCACGTTCAATAATCTCTTTTTCTTTATTTAGCTTTTCATTTATTTCTCGGTATTCCATTTCGGATATGGCAAAGGCATGCTCACTCATTTTACGATTATGCTCGTAATTGGAATAAGATTCTTGTACAGCATGGATGAAATCACTCAAACCTGGCGTTTGTTCAATCTGTTTTGCTGTGAAATGTTTTTTTATTTGTTTCGCAAGTAATTTCTGAGCATCCAAGGCTTAAATATTTTCAGTTATAGTGGTTATAGTCATGGTCTGATTATGGAGTTCGCATTTCACGAAACCTGGATAAGGTGCAATCTCTCCATAGGAATAAAAACCGGAGAATATCACATTTGGATTGTCCCATCCTTCTCTAGCCGCATCCAATTCATCGTCAAATCTGTTATCTAATACGATCTTTCTTCCAATGCAACTAATCATTAGACTCCAAGCATTCTTGTTCTGAAGATTTGATCTAGACTTTATCATAGCTTCAGTAGATGCATCTAATAAGTTATCCGTATTGAATTTCATTAATCGTACTTTGGAACCCTGAGGCGTATTACCAGCAAAAGACATGGTTTTGTTCTCCTCGTCAATACTCAATATCGTTCGTACAATAGGGTACTCAATACCTTTTTCTTGAATAGACAGGGGATAGAAAAAACTATTCACTTTTAAGTCATCAGCTTCATTTCCTAAGTATAATCTATACAGATCCAATGCATTTTTCCCATCAATCTCAGAAATGACATTAGCAGCTGATTTGGTGAGCGTTCGTTCGGGGCCAAATTGTAACCAGCCCCCTTCACTTCCAAACCCGACCTCTAGATGTGCTCCATAGAGACCCAAGGCAATCAGATTTCCTTCCTTAATATCCTCGTTTACTCCCAGTAATGTTTTTTCAAATCGATTGCCATCTGCGGCAAGACCTCCTGCAACAGGTGCTTGATGTTGCAGCACTTCATTTACACCATTTACGAGTTCGGATCCATTGATTTGTTGACCATCGGATAACAATAAGACAAATTTGAGCTGCTCAGTACTAAGCCCCTCCATTAAACTTTTCCCCGCCTCATAAGAATTGGGATAGTCTGATAGGTTAACCGAATTATATTGGATTTGTGAATGGTCAAATTCTACAGCCGATGCGACTATAGTTTCTTCTGTGATTTCAGTATTTGAAATTTCCCCAGCCGAC
>CAJXMP010000204.1 GCA_913056515.1 uncultured Lewinella sp. | reverse complement strand
GACATTTATACCTACACTATCTTGCGCTTCGTAATCTATAGGTTCTCCAGCCAGCAGGGGTTTGGATCGTCCGGATTCATATAGAGGATTATCTACAGAAAGATCAACATCCTTATAAGTATAATCTTTTGTTCTAAATGGCTCTGGTAAATACCCCTGATTAGTATAATCCCAATAAGGCAAACTAAATTGTGCGGCTACCTCTTCTCCTAAGCCTTCATATCCACCTCCACCATTGGCTATCTGGTGTCTGATATTACGCTCGTTATAGTAGATATATAACCGGTGCCAAGTCAAGAAATTGAGTTGCATTTCCGTTGGTTTCATATGCGGACAGGAATTCCAAGCTCGATAAGACTCCCCGATATTATGCGCAGCACAAAGCGAATCTATCCCTCCACCCATTTCATCGGGGGTTGGTACTGAGTGCATACTACCCTGGTAGTACCAACTCGATGGATCAGTACAATCGTATGATTTAGTGATGGCTAATCCATAGGCATACAAGGCTAGTATTTTTGATACATCTGGACTAGTGGTAGCATCTACTCTAGTATACTTAGCTACTGTAGATGAATGCTGAATCTCTTTAGTACACGAACAAAGGCAAAGTATAAAGCTGAAGGATAAGAGTAAATGCTTAATCATAGATTAAATTATTAGGATCAAAATGGACCATCAAAATAAGTAAAATGTGTATCCACCTATTTATCAATCCATTCCTACTAATTTAAAAAAATTAAGCATCCTATTCTATTATATACACCTATTGATTCAATAACTATCCTTGTGTACCTGCTTTACCGCACGACCAGAGGGCTCATTCATTTGCTTAAATGCTGCATCCCATTCCAGTGCAATAGGTGTACTGCAGGCTACTGAAGGTACTGAAGGCACCGTTAATGCTGCATCATTGGATGGAAAATGTTCTTCAAAAATAGTCCTGTAGTAGTATTCTTCTTTGTTTTGTGGCGGATGAAGTGGAAATCGAAATGCCTTTTGAGCCATCTGTTCATCTGTTACTTTTTCCTCTACAATAGCTTTCAGGGAATCGATCCAATTATAGCCTACTCCATCTGAGAACTGTTCTTTCTGTCTCCAAGACACACTTGCAGGAAGATAATCTTCAAAGGCCTTGCGTAACACCCACTTTTCTATTTTTCCATCACCGGACATCTTATCTTTTGGATTCAAGCGCATCGCAATATCCATAAAAGCTTTATCTAAAAAGGGTACCCGACCTTCCACTCCCCAAGCTGCAAGTGACTTATTCGCGCGATTGCAATCATACAAATGTAATTTGTCCAATTTGCGGACCGTTTCCTTGTGAAACTCTTCCGGATTCGGTGCTTTATGGAAGTACAGATAGCCTCCAAATATTTCATCCGCTCCTTCACCAGATAAAACCATTTTAATACCCATGGATTTGATCACTCGAGCCATCAGATACATGGGTGTACTTGCCCGAATAGTAGTAATATCATAGGTTTCTAAATGATAAATCACATCTCGGATGGCATCCAGTCCTTCTTGGATGGTAAAATGAATTTCATGGTGAATGGTACCGATATGATCGGCCACTTCACGGGCATATTTTAAATCCATAGAGGATTCTAGACCTACGGAAAAAGAATGTAACTGTGGATACCATGCATCCTTCATATCATTCGTTTCAACTCTTCGAGCAGCATATTTTTTTGCAATCGCAGAAATGATAGAAGAATCTAAACCCCCAGATAATAGTACGCCATAAGGAACATCTGACATCAACTGCCTGTGTACAGCATCCTCCAAGCCTTTTCTCAGTTGAGCTATATCCGTTTCATTATCTTTCACCGCATTATATTGCATCCAATCCCGATCGTACCACTTACGCATAGTTTTATCCTTACTATAGTAGTAATGTCCAGGAGGAAAAACTTCTATCTTATTACAAACTCCTTCTAATGCTTTCAATTCGGAAGCTACAAAATGATTCCCTTCCGTATCCCAACCCTGATAGAGTGGAATAATGCCCATATGGTCTCTAGCGATTAGGTAGCAGTCATTGGATTGTTCATATAGGGCAAAGGCAAACATACCATTCAATTCCTCTATAAAGTCAATCCCTTTTTCTTGATATAAAGCTAAAATCACTTCACAATCTGATTGAGTAAGGAATGCATATTTTTCTCCTAATTGTTTCCGTATTTCTTGATGGTTATATATTTCTCCATTTACAGCTAAGACTAGATTCTCCGCTTTATTTTTCAAGGGCTGCCCACCAGATTTTGGATCAACTATTGCCAAGCGCTCATGCGCTAATAAAACAGTATCTGTACAGTAAACGCCAGACCAATCCGGACCTCTGTGTCTAATTTTCTTTGACATGGCAAGCACCTGCTCTCTGGAGGTATTGCCATTGGAACCACTTTTAAATAATCCTACTATTCCACACATATCAGTGTATTTTATCTTCCAAAAAAATCTAGTCTTCAATAGAAATTCTATTGGACCTAATCGTCAAAAAATGGTATTTATTAATTATATGTGGCTAATGATTAGCTATATCATCAAACAGGTTTTTACCAATTTGGAGAGAAGTTCTTTTGAGCAAAATATTAGCTCCTTCTCAACCGCTCATAAATGACCCCTTCCTGCCCCTCAAAATCAAACTTTTCTTTGAATTGCATACCTAATTTCTCCAGCACTTTGATTGATGCAATATTCTTAATCATAGCTCGTCCTAATATGCTATCAATTTTCAATCTGTTGAAACCGTCTTCCAGACATTTTTTTGCTGTTTCAGTTGCAAAACCTTGATTCCAATAGGCTTGAAAGAAGCGAAATCCGATATCGTATTCCTTTTTCGTTGGGCAGTATCTTAATCCGCACCAACCTATGAAAGCATTGCTAGCCTTTTCTATTACTGCAAAACGACCTACACCATAGCGTTCATATTGGTTATACTGAGCTAAAAAATCAGCGGCTTCCTGAATATCAACAAAAGGATGATCACCAGTGTATTGGAGGACCTCTGGATTTAGGTTTAATCGATAAAAATCTTCAGCATCTTGGACTGTAAGCATCCGCATTATCGTTCGAGGAGTATGCAAGCTAAAACCTTTTTCCATAGATCTAAATTTACTCATCCGAAGTATAACAGGACTATTAAAGTTCAGCCTATTTCTTGAACTAATTTAAGCACCTCAGCAGCACATCCCCAGGAGACCGTAAATCCACCCCCACCATGTCCATAATTATGAATTACATTGCCCGCTCTTTCCAGTCTGATCTCAAAGCGCCCTGGTCGCAAACCAACCTCTACAGACTGAATCTCTATATCTGTTATATTACCCTCAATGGCTTTACACCTTTCGATAATACCAGCTATCAGATCGGGGTTTGGACGGTCCTCCTCTTCCCCTTTGATTGAAGTTCCTCCCAAGACCAAACAATCTTTTCGTGGAACTACATAGGCTAAGCGATCTCTGGTCTCACCGAAAGGAAAATCAGCGAGGATACAACTGACCTGTGCTTGTGGTTTAGCTTTTATAATTTGCCCATGAATGGGATACAATTCCTGATCATTTAATAATTCTCTTGAACTTAATCCAGTGCAGTTTACAACTATAGTATCCTCATCATCAAATTCAGTAAGACTTGTAATTTTCCGTTGAATGACTTTTCCCGATAAGCTCTTAAAGCGTTTTAATAAGTAATTTAAATAAAGTTGAGTCTCCACAAGAGGAACCTCCATGATATAACCTAGTGGGAAGGCTTCTGGCAACTCTGTCGCAGACCCTTTACGCATCTCCCCTTTCGGTAAAGCGTTGATCCACCAAGCATCTTCTTCTTTTTCGATAAGCACAGTCAGTGGGACCATAGATACTCCGGAATCCTTATCCGAACAGCATTCCAAAAACTTAAGAAAGGAAACCTTACCCCATATTTCTGCTTTATCTCTGGGGTTCACTTCATAGGGGAACCAAACAGCCGCTGCTTTTGAAGAGGTTGTATCTTGCGGAAGCTTTTCTGTAATGATTTCAACATCGTAACCCTCACCTAAAAGCACAATGCCTGTAGTTAAACCAGAGACACCACAGCCAATAATTTTTACTTGTTTTTTCATGTTGAATGTACATGAATGTATGCCAAATATTCTTAAACAGAAATAACTGGGTTAAAGCTTTATATATCGCTCTATCCGAATCTCACCATTGACAGATGTTCTCAAAATGTATAGTCCCCTATCTAGGGCATGCACATCGATGGTTTGATCAAAAATATTAAAGTTACCCACTAATTGACCACTCACTGAAAAGATTTCGCAATTGTTTAAATCTTGGTTAGCTGTCAACGTAATGATATCTGATACGGGATTTGGGAAAAACGAAGCACAACTTGTTTCTACTTCTTCATTGCTTGCAGGTGAAGCAACTGCACCATATACGTTATCAAAATAAATCACATTGTCTTCCGCTCTATTATCAAAGTCTGGGAAAATAACGATTTGATCATATGGATTGCCTATATGCGATGAGAAGTCAAATTCAATTTGCTCCCACTCTTCCGTCACGGTATTTGGAATCTTTATTTCACCTAATGACCAATTATCCGAACGTACCAATTTGATTCCTACATCGCTAATGACAGATTTCCAAACCATAATTCGAATGATAGCATTCGATTCGTCAATAACAAAATCCCCAATACCTGCACCATGCTTTGTTTCACATCCTACAAAAGGTTGACCAACTTCAAGCGCCGTAAATTTAGCAACTGTAGCAGAGGTATTGATTCCAGACATATCTGGATTGGGAACAAATTCCAAATCCGGATTCGACCCATTTTCAAAAACTTTCCAATCCCAGTCCGCTCCTAAACCATTCTCCTCAAAATCGATTGGAATGTTTTGAGCATGAATATGGAAGGATAAAAAAAGAACTACGGATAAAAGAAAGGATCGATTCATAATATCAACTAATTTTTAGTTTGTACTTCCAAGATAACTATTTACAATCAATTAATTCTTAGTTGTTTAAGAATTGAAATGCC
>CAJXMP010000203.1 GCA_913056515.1 uncultured Lewinella sp. | reverse complement strand
TGGAGTATAGCAGCTTCTCATTAGGCCAACTTCTTTTTATCAGTTGGATTATTTTGTGTGTAGTATATCTGGCTTTATTTGTATCCCTTCGCCTCTTAGATAGGTATCGCTATATCTATGCTATCCAGCAATTTTTAAACTACCAGGTTACTGAACAATGGATTTGTATTGGTGAGGATGTTTTCCCGAGCGGTTCTGATCCGTATTTCAGGCAATTACGAAAAAAATGTATTGATCATGGGATTGGCTTATTAGTGATTAATCATCAATTGCAGGTTACACCACTCTTTACGGCGAAACGTAAATCATTCAAAGCAAATCAAAACAACACGAGGTTTAAGCAAATAGGAGCCTTATTAAAAAATAGCACCCAATCTGTTCGGGCGAAGAATAATAAAGGCTTAGCCTTAATGCGGTTTAGTCCAAGGTTTTATTTACAACAAATCGTCTTTGGGATTAGCGTTACTTTTTTGATTGTTTTATGGTATAATCAGTATGCGCTCTATATGCATGAGCAAACGAGTGCGGAGGAAATTGTGGAAGAGGTGTACATAAAAGAAACCAACCAAATTCCAGAACCGACAGCCTATGAGATAGACACTGTTGCTTTGAATCAATTTGGGCATCAGATTAATTATAAACCACAAGTGGATGACACCTTGAATTTAGTCTATCAAGCTTGGTTGAGATCCAAACAAAAAGCGCTTGCTGATTCAATTAAATTATCCAATAAGTTTAATTCAACAGGTCAACTTGGTCTGGATCCATGTTCTAAATGGAAGGGAATTGGAAAAGGTTATTACTTGATTATCAAGGGGATATATGAACACGAGCGAGAGGCTTTGGATAATCAATTGTTTGCCAGTCGATTGCATGATAATATTGGTGTTGTTTCTGCAAGATGTATCCACTCTGAATACAATTTTTACTACGTGTATTTAGGTGAACCTATGCGCGATGCACAATCCGCTGAACAGCTACTCCAACAAGTCAATAGAGATGAAAATCATTTATTGAAACCAGTGGAACAAAGATTCAAGCTTATATCACTGCCCTAAAAGATTCTTAAGGAAGTATTAAAATTGTTTATATGATTGCAATATGCCTTAGTTTATTTGGTTTTAGGGGATAAAATATCAATATTCTGCGTTATAGATTTAAGGATTGTATATTTGTAGCAAAATAAGGGTAATCCAACAGGGAAAGGACTAGGCAGTGGAAAAAAATTCACAACAAACGGAACAAAAAAAGAGTGTGCTTTTATTATGGCTGAAACGCATTGGCCTGAGTATTGCAACCCTGTTCGTATTGTCTTTTCTTTTGCTAAAATTACCTCCCATCCAGAATGCTTTGGCTTCACAGCTGACTAATACCCTTTCCAATAATCTTCAAGTTCCTGTAGATGTTCATCGGGTAGAATTTTCACTCCCAGGGGCAATTATTATTGATGATTTTTATTTAGAAGATTTAGCTGGTGATACGTTGCTATTTGCCGAGCAGACTAGGCTGGATATTGAATCCGGATTTTTGGGCTTATTACGGAAGGAGATAGTGATTAGGAAAATCAAATTTTCTGGACTTAATTTTAATCTGAATATACCTAGTGGGGCCGAGGAGAACAACTTGAAAAGTTTGTTGGCATATCGGGATTTACAAAAGGAAGTAAAAGATACTCTAGAGGAAAAAACAGCTAAGCCCTTAGAATTAGATTTGAAAGAAGTAGAATTTAATGCCCTTACTTTTACCAATTCCAATGTTCCCAACGGAAATGATACCCGTATTTACTTGGAAAAAGGTTTAGTCCATGTCAATCAGTTCGATTTTGAGGGACAGTTGCTTGATTTTAGGGATCTGCTTATTGATGGATTAGATGTAGAGGTGGAATTATATGACTGGGAGGACAAAAATAAAGTAGTGAGTACTGTGATTACTCATTCTGATGACGATATGCCATTGGTCTTTTTTGATGAAGAAGAAGGAGATATAGTATTGGAACTGCCGGATAGCACTGAATTTTCAGGATATCTGGTTAAAGTAGGTCAAGTAAAAGGTTCAAATAATACTTTTTCACTAGATAACCTGAGGTCTTTTATTCAACCAGTTCGTAAAGAAGGTTCGATTGACTATTCGCGCATGCGCGTTAAGGATATTGCCTTTGAATTCAATGATTTATTATTCGCAGACGATAAACTAGTAGCGGAAGAATCTCAGATGAGTTTCCAAGAGGAGAGTGGTTTCAAGTGTGAACAATTAGTCTCTAAAACTTTGGAGTTGACCAATGAACGGTTGAGTCTAAATGATATGCAATTGAAGACAGATCGATCCGTACTTGGTGATACCTTGAATTTGAATTTCAAATCTTTACAGGCCTTCAGTAATTTCCCATTTGAAGTGAGTCTAGACTTGAAAATTAATGAAGGAGATGTGGCTGTTGAAGACGTTATGCGTGTAGCTCCAGGCTTAAGAAATAACCGATTCTTTGTTCAAAATGCGAATGAAAGATTGACTTTAAATGGTCAGATTAAAGGGGTTGTTGATGATCTAAGGGGTCGAGAAATATCAATTGATTTAGGTAGAGATTTACGTTTAGAAGGTGATTTTTCTTTTCAGAAATTATTAGATCCAGAGGATCGATTTATGACCTTGAATCTAGATCGATGTCGTACTTCGATATATGCCTTAAAAAATTTGATGCCATTTATCGAGTTGCCAGAAAACTTTAATAAGCTGGGTCGATTAAACTTCCATGGTGGGTTTAGTGGATTTTTTAACAATTTTAATGCCTTTGGGGAGCTAAGTACGGAGCTTGGTTTAGCCAATATGGATATGAATTTGAATGTTCGAGAAGGGAAAGATTTAGCCAGTTATAAAGGGTTTTTGAATTTAGAGGATTTTGATTTAGGCTATTGGACTGGTGTTGAAGATTTGGGTAAGGTGTATTTTTCTTCCAATCTAGAAGATGGAAAAGGGTTAACTGCTAATACGGCTAGTGCTACACTAAATGCCAGTATTGATTCACTTGAATTTAAAGGCTATAAATACAAAGATTTGGCTTATAAGGGTCAACTAGATAAGAATACTATTTCAGGAGGATTTGAAGCCAAAGATGATAATTTTGACTTATACTTCAATGGTCGGATAGATTTGCAACCTCAAGAGCCTGTTTTTGACTTTATTCTAGAGGTGAAGAAGCTCAATTTAATGGCTTTGAATATCACAGATACCGAACAAACCTTGACGGGAATCTTTGACATTGATCTAAAGAACTTTGATCTAGATAAGAGTAGAGGTATTGTAGAGATTCAAAACCTTCGATATCTTTCTGAAGGTTATGAGGATTTTACTTTTGATTTGGCATCAGTAACACTAGACTCCTTACCAAATGGAGGACAAGAACTTCATTTGGACTCCGAAATTCTGAGTGCTAATTACAAAGGATCTAGACCAATTAGTGCTTTCCCAAGTATTATGAATACCTATTTGTGGGATCATTATCCGAAGTTTATGCCTTTACTATCCAAGCAAGATAGTCTAGCGCAAAGGGATAGTGTGTCCGGTGATTTTGTCTTAGACGTAGATGTTTATGATAGCCGTGGCTTAATGAAACACCTACATCCTGATTTGGGAGAACTTCAGCAAGTACGATTAGATTTTGTATACGAAGGAGACGAGCATTTTGTAGACTGGAGCCTTGATATGCCAACGTTCAGCTTTGCTAAGCAGCAATTAACTGACGTGTATTTTGAAGGCGAGGGTATCCGCGATACAACCATGTTCTTTTTAAATGTAGCAGAAGGACATTTTGGAAAGCAACATCAGCATGAACCAATGGAATTGGCTTTTTTCCTGAAACGTGATGTATTGGAGGTGGATATTTCAACCGATAAAGTATTTGATTTTGAAAATAAACTTGAGATCAATGCTGATTTATTTACAGCGGATAACGGAGATTTGAAAGTTCATGTGAAAGAGGAATTTTTGGATTTACCGGATGGGTATTGGAATGTAGATCCCTTGAATGAATTACAATTTGGTAAAGATTATATCTATGCACGTAACTTTGTGTTGAGTCGAGATGAATATAAAGTTGATTTCTTCAATTATGACGATAGAGGGCTTGGGGTAACATTGGAAGGTATTGACCTTTCCTTGATTGATACTTTTTGGAATTACACCCAGTTAGATTTCAATGGGCCTTTGTCGGCACGCTTTACTGTTGATGAGATTATGTCATTTGAAGGCCTACACCTAACTATGGAGTCTGAGGCTTTTGGAGTTAATCAAGATAATTATGGCCAGTTTGATTTAGATGTTAAGACGGAAAGTTTAGAGGAACCACTTGCTATTGATTTAAAAATGGCGGATGGATATCAGAAACTCATTTCAGGTGTCGGAAGCTATAAAATTCCTTCAAAAAAGAGGGCAACTAGCCAGCAGAATGTATCAAAAGCCTACGAACCTAATATGGTTATAATGGATATGACCGTGGATGATTTACCATTGACGATGTTAGAATATTGGATAGGTGCTGGGGTGAGTAATACTGTAGGGAATATAGATGCCTCCTTTAGTTTGGAAGGTCCAGTGGATCAAATGGTAATTGATGGAGAAGCCTTTGTAACAGACGCTGCAACAACTATTGATTATATAAATGTACGATACAATTTTGATAATCAGGTGGTAGCTTTAAAGGAAGATATCTGGGAAGTAGTAGATGGCGTTATCTATGATGAATTCGGAAATGCTGCAACAGTAGAAGGTGGGATACGCCATAATTATTTAAGAGAACTTTCGTTGGATGCTTTAGTATTTACCGATAAATTACTAGTGCTTGATACCGAGGCTGAGACAGATGAATTGTATTATGGGTATGCTATGGCAGAAGGAAGAGCCTCCTTTACGGGGACCTTCTTGAGACCAGAATTTTATATCAAGGGTACTTCTTTAGCAGGGACAGCTATCAATATTCCTGTGTCCTATGATCAGAAAGCAAGTGAGGTTGACTTTGTAGAATTTATCAATAATACCGTTGATACTATTAACAATAGTATAGATGACGAGCCGCTTGGTATTGCTATCAATATGGAAATG
>CAJXMP010000202.1 GCA_913056515.1 uncultured Lewinella sp. | reverse complement strand
AAGAGCGTTCTAATCTTTTTCATATATTCAGCTTTGGTTGCTCCTACTACAAACATAATATTGTCGGAAGTTCCATACTGGGCACATGTCGTCAAAACACGCTCATAAAGCGCCTCGCCGGATTCAAATTTCAATTGCTGGAAATCATGGCTACCCGGATTGGAGGTCAACCCCAAAATAATAACCCACTTATTATCGTAGCCAAGGAATGGTTTTATGGAGTCATCTCCCATGTATGGGGCGACGGTTATCGCATCTGCCTTATAATAATTAAAATAACTCTCAGCATACCTTCTAGAAGTATTGCCTATATCAGCACGTTTAGCATCTGCAATGCACATAATATCTGATGGTATGTAGTCTATTGTCTTCTTCAATGACTCCATTCCTTTCGGACCATATGCTTCATAAAATGCCGTATTGGGTTTATAGGCTACTACCAGATCCGAAGTGGCATTAATAATGGCTTTATTGAACTCGAAAATGGGATCATCGAATTCAAGCAAGTGGCCGGGTATTTTATCCAGGTCAGTATCCAGGCCTACACACAGAAAAGACTTCTTTTTTACAATACTGTCAAATAGTAATTCCCTGCTCATACTGACAAACCGTTAACTGCTATAACAGAATTGATCTCTGGAAATTTAGATTTCAGGGTTTGCTCTACACCAGCTTTCATTGTCATTGCAGACATCGAACAATTCATGCAGTTGCCCAGCCATTTTACCTTCACAGTCATATCCTCTGTTATATCAATAACTTCAATATCACCACCGTCCACTTTGAGGTGGGGTCTTAATCTGTCAAGTGCAACATCGATTTCCTTTATGAGCTTTGATTTATCTGTGTCTGACATTCCGCAAAAATAAATATTATTTGATTCTAATTAACAAAGCCTATGATTGTTGGATATTGACACCAACGACCTGAGTAGGTGCCAACACTTCATTTCTTACAGCTACTTGTTGCATTGTCTTCTTGGCCATTTCAATATAGTATTCTCTGGCAAGATGATTTTCCTGAATCACTACTGGTTCTCCATTGTCACTGGCAACTCTGACATCGGCGATCAAAGGCAGCTGAGCCAATAAAACCGAATTGGAAGCCTTAGCCAAATTCTTTCCTCCACCCTCACCGAATATTTTATATTTTTTGTCAGGCATATCCTCAGGTATGAACCAGGACATATTTTCAACGACCCCAACTATCGGAACATTTATATTTTCCAATCTGAACATATTCATAGCCTTTATAGCATCACTGACAGCTACTTCCTGGGGTGTAGTAACGATCACTGCAGCAGTTACCGGTACTGTCTGCACCAAACTCAACTGAATATCTCCTGTTCCCGGAGGAAGGTCTATTACGAGATAATCAAGCTCCGGCCATAAAACCTCATTGATAAACTGTTTAATTATCCCACCCAGTCGAGGTCCTCTCAGTACAACAGCTTTATCTGCTTCTACTATATTTCCTATAGATATAGTCTGTATGCCATACTTTTCTATTGGTTCGATACGGTGCCTGCCATACATCTCTCGTATTTTAGGCTTTAAGTCCTGAATGCCAAGCATTGTAGGAAGAGAAGGCCCATAGAGATCTGCATCGATCAATCCTACCCGTGCACCTAATTCCTTCAGGCCAAGAGCAAGGTTTACAGATACTGTAGATTTACCAACACCTCCTTTGCCAGAAGCAATAGCGATAATGTTTTTGACCTGGCCAAGCGGCCTTTTGGTCTCATTCTTATTTACAAAATGAATATTGACTTTAGCTTCAGGATACTCTGAAAGAATAGCACTCTGAATATTTTCATGCAATTGAAACTTCTCCGTGTCTTTCAGGCCTGCTGTATTCACAGAAAAGGATACAGAGTCCTGCTCCAATTTCAGATCTTCAACCAAGCGCATGCTGATTATATCGTTGCCACTTTGGGGGTCAGCAACTTTCCTCAGAATTTGTACAAGTTTATTATTGTCGATTGCCATAATTCAGTAAACAAATCAGGCCTTGAACAAGTTTACTTCAAAGACAAGAACTTCCTCTAAGTATAAAAATATATATATTTAATAATTCTTTAATATATCCTGCTAGCTTTGTAAAATAATCGGATTAATGCGTGTATATAGGGGATTAGACAGTTTGCCAGACATCCAAAAGTCGGTTGTCACCATTGGATCCTTTGACGGATTACATATTGGTCATCAAAAGATAATTAACCGAGTTAAGCAAATATCAAGTGAGTTGGCTTGTGAGAATTATATCATTACATTCGATCCTCATCCACGCAGTGTTATTTACCCGCGTGATAAATCCCTCCAATTACTGACAACTCTGGAAGAGAAGATAGAACTTTTTGAAAAGTATGGTGTCGATAATCTGGTTATCATTCCATTTACTATCGAGTTTTCCCAAATTTCTGCTTTGGAATACATGGAGAAATTTTTGATTGGAAATTTCAAACCGGACTACATCGTAATTGGCTATGATCATCGGTTTGGAATCAATCGATCTGGAGACATCAATCTGTTGAAGCAGGTCAGAAGCAGCTATGGCTTTGAAATTATAGAAATTGAAGCTCAGGAGGTAGATGAGATTACCATAAGCAGTACCAAAATCAGATCTGCTCTTCAAAGTGGTGATTTAGAGCAAGCCAATGGTCTTCTGAATCACGCGTATCCACTATCGGGTATCGTGGTTCGGGGACGCAAACTCGGTACAGAAATAGGCTTTCCTACGGCCAATATTAAACTGGAAGATGATAAAAAACTGATTCCAATGGATGGCATATATGCTTGTCGCGTCATAGCGCACAAGAAGACATATAATGGCATGCTCTACATTGGAGACATCCCCACTATTGGGATGGAGAACCGTAAGTCAATAGAGGTAAATATTTTCGATTTCAATGATGACATATACGGTCAGAGGTTGAGTTTGCAGGTTCTTAAATTCCTCCGGCATGAACAGAAATTTGAAAGTATTGAGGATTTAAGGCTTCAATTGCATAAGGATAGAGATCAAGCCCTGGATTACTTCAATGATCTTGAAGCTGAGAAGCAGGCACTTGTTTCTGTTGCCATATTAAATTACAATACCAAACATTACCTCGAGGAATTCCTTCCTTCTGTAAGTTACAGTAGTAAAGAAGAATTTGAAACCGTACTGATTGACAATGGCAGTACAGATTCGTCTGTCAAGTATGTCTCAGATTGGTTTCCTGAAGTCAAGCTGATTGAGTTTTCGAAAAATTATGGTTTTGCCGAAGCGTATAATCGCGCATTAGGTCAGATACATTCAAAGTATGTAGCGATCCTGAATTCTGACGTTATGGTTACAGAGGACTGGCTGGACCCTCTTGTCAAATTCCTGGAAGACCATCCAGATTATGCGGCTGTAATGCCAAAAATATTATCTCTCGAGGATAAGGAGTATTTCGAATATGCGGGTGCCTCTGGCGGTTATATTGATTCACTAGCCTACCCTTTTTGCAGAGGTAGAATTTTCGATCACATAGAAAAAGATACCGGACAGTATGACACGCCTCAGGATATTTTTTGGGCTTCTGGGGCAGCTTTACTAATCAGAAAGGACCTTTTCCTTAGCTTACTAGGCTTTGATAAAGACTTTTTTGCACACCAGGAAGAAATAGATTTATGTTGGCGCATAAGCAACGCCGGATATAGTATCGCAGTCATTCCTGAATCCTATGTTTACCATCTCGGCGGCGGCACATTAGATTATTCCGATGTCAGAAAAGTGTATCTAAATTTTCGAAACAGTTTTCCATTATAATTGATGAAATTTCTGACCCAAGCCCTCCAAATAAACTATCTTCATGTAATATGATGGCTTTTCCGGTTTTATTTACAGAATTTATTATTGCGTCCTTATCTAATGGAGATAGAGTTCTTAAATCGATTAAATCACAACTGATTGAATTATTTTCAATAACTTTTATGGCTTCATGCACTCCTGATCCATAGGTAATAACTGAAATATCACTTCCGACTGTTAGTAGTTTTGCTTTACCTATTTCAATATTAAAATATCCCTCTGGCACATCTCCACGAATACTTCTGTATAACGCCTTATGTTCAAAAAATAAAACTGGATTTGGATTTTCTATAGAAGATATTAAAAGTCCTTTAGCATCATATGGGAATGCCGGATACACAACAATAAGGCCTGGTGTTTTTGTGAACCATGCTTCGTTGGTTTGTGAATGAAATGGTCCCGCCCCCACTCCTGCCCCACAAGGCATCCGTAAAACCACATCAGCATTTTGCCCCCATCTATAGTGAATTTTGGCTAAATAATTAACCACAGGATTGAATCCAGAAGTTATAAAATCAGAAAATTGAAGCTCTACAATACTTTTTCGCTTACATATTGATAATCCCATAGCAATTTCAATAATTGAGGATTCACAAATAGGTGTATTTCTAACTCTATCTTTACCAAATTTTTCAACAAAACCTTCAGTTATTTTGAATACACCACCATATTCAGCTATATCCTGTCCCATTATTATTAAGTCATCAAATCTCATCATTGATTCCTTAATTCCATCAGAAATTGCATCAACAAATCTTTTTTCAACTAATTTTTCTATGGGTTTAATTTTTTTAAAATCAAACTTTTTAAAGACATCTGAAATTTCATTTTCAACAGATGAATTGATTTTTTCTTCATTGAATGATATGGACAAGTTAGATTCTATTTCTTTTGAAATTTCCTGCTTGATATTTTCAATGTCTTTTAAGTTTAAAATCTTTGAATCAATTAAAAATTTTTCATAATTATAAATTGGATCTTTTTTATTCCATTCATCTATTAATTCCTTAGGAACATATTTAATTCCACTAGCCTCTTCATGACCTCTCATTCTAAAAGTTTTAAATTCAATCAAATATGGCTTAGGTTTCTTTGACATTTTTTTTCTTAGATTTTTTATCGTTGAAAAAACTTCAATAATATTATTGCCATCCAACGTCATTGATTCAATTCCATATCCGATTCCTTTATCAGCAATATTTTTACAGTTGTATTGTTCATTTGTAGGTGTGGATAGACCATATCCGTTATTTTCTATAATAAAAATTACAGGTAAAT
>CAJXMP010000201.1 GCA_913056515.1 uncultured Lewinella sp. | reverse complement strand
GAAGAACTCCAGCAGTTGATTGATCAATCAGCTTATCAGTTAGAGCGAAATGCAAATGTAAAGTTGCTTTTGTTAAACATGGGACTTCAGATGAATGCTATTATAAGACAGAGGTGATTACACCTTCAATATAAAATATATGAGTTGTAAAGGATGTACTGTTAGTAACAGTAAAGATCATAGCGGAGGCTGTGGAGCGGGATGTGGATGTAGTACAGGTGGATGTAATAAAATGAATACATATGACTGGTTAGCCGGTCAAAATATTAGTGACTTCGAAGAGTATGGGATTGTAGAGGTTACTTTCAAGCAAGGAACACGTAAGGGGTTCTATTTCAATAATAAGTCAGTTGGAGCTGTATCAGGGGATCATGTTGTAGTGGAAAGCACAGCGGGTTACGATGTTGGGGTCATTTCCTTGTCAGGGGATTTGGTGAGGCTGCAAATGAAGAAGAAAAACGTCAAAGAAGAATCGGTTATCCATTCTATTATTAGAGTAGCCAACGATCGGGATTTAGATAAATTACATGAGGCTAGATTGCTGGAAAAAAGTACAATGGTCAGGTCCCGTGCAATTGCAAGAACGCTTGGTGTTGATATGAAGATTGGAGAGGTAGAGTATCAAGGTGATAAGAAAAAAGCTACCTTTTATTATATCGCAGATGGACGGGTCGATTTCCGAGAATTGATTAGGCATTACGCTAAAGAGTTCAAAGTGAAGATAGAGATGCGTCAAATAGGGTCAAGGCAAGAATCTGCTTTGATTGGAGGATTAGGTTCTTGCGGTAGAGAATTATGTTGTTCTACGTGGTTATCTAGCTTTAAGAGTGTTTCCACCGCAGCGGCGAGGTATCAGAATTTAGCGATCAACCAAGCTAAGCTGTCCGGTCAATGTGGCCGATTAAAATGTTGCCTTAATTTTGAGTTAGATAGTTATAAAGAGGCACTGAGCCATTTTCCAAAAAATGTGGATAAGTTATATGCTGAAAATGGAGAAGCGAACCTGATAAAAACGGATGTTTTTAAAGGGTTAATGTTCTACATGTATGCTAAGAAGAACGAACGGGGAAAAGTACTGGCTTTAGATATTCAAAAGGTGGCCGAAGTAAAAGAAATGAATGCCAAAGGTGAAAAGCCTTTTGATCTAGGTGTGTTCCAGTCTGAACAAGTTATTGTTCAAGCGGACACAGATGATGTAGGATTTGAAAGTGTAAATGATGTGATTGATTTACCTATTGAGCGTTCAAGAAAGAATAGAAGACGTGGTAATCGATCTAAGAGTCGAAGAGGTAGAAATAATAAACAGCCTTCTAAAGCCTCAACGAATAAAGAAGCAACTGCTAAGCAAAAATCGCCAAAGGAAAATTCAGGTAAATCTGGTGATTCCAATTCAAATGGGAAAGCCGAACAGTCAAAATCTAAGTCCAAGTCTAATAGATTCAAGCGCAGAGGTAATAATAAGGGCAACAAAAAGAGTAATCCAAATCAGGATAAATCCAATAATCAAGATAATAAATCATGATTTTTACGCTTAATTGATGGATAAAGGTCCAAAGCTTTTTATGTTTGCAAAACAGTACAAATCAATATAAAATGAAATACGACGTAACCGTTATCGGTTCAGGCCCTGGTGGATATGTGGCTGCTATTCGATGTGCCCAACTCGGATTAAAAACAGCTATAATTGAAAAGAATGCAACTTTAGGTGGAACGTGTTTAAATGTTGGTTGTATTCCTTCTAAAGCCTTGTTAGATTCTTCAGAACATTACCACAATGCACATAAAACATTCAAGGAGCACGGTATCCAATTGGATAACCTGAAGGTCGATATGAATCAAATGATTGATCGTAAGGCAAAAGTGGTTGAAGAAAATGTGAAAGGGATCGACTTCTTGATGAAAAAGAATAAGATTGATGTCCTTGCTGGTTACGGATCATTTATTAATGCTAATACTATACAGGTTACTGCAACTGACGGAAGCACTTCAGAGGTTCAGACCGATAAGACGATAATAGCAACAGGATCAGTTCCTAATATTCCTGAAGCTTTCAATTTTGATGGAAAGCGTATTATTTCTTCCACTGAAGCATTAGAAATAAGAGAGGTTCCCAAGCGAATGATAGTTGTTGGTGGTGGTGTAATTGGAATGGAATTAGGATCTGTTTTTGGACGCCTAGGTACAGAGATTGAGGTAGTTGAATATATGGAGCGTATTATCCCAACTATGGATAAAGATTGCAGCAAGCAATTACAGCGTAGTTTAAAGGGACTTGGGTTTAAATTCCATCTAAAGCACTTAGTAAAGAGTGTCAAGAATACAGGTAAATCAGTGGTGGTTGAGGTGCAGAAAAGAGACTCTGATGAGGTTTTTGAAATTAAAGCAGATTATTGCTTAGTCTCTATTGGACGTAAGGCCTTTACAGATAAACTTGGATTAGAGCAAATTGGTGTCACTACCGATGAGCGAGGTCGTATAGATGTGGATGCCCATTTACAAACGAATGTACCTGGAGTTTTTGCTATAGGTGATGTAGTCAAAGGTGCTATGTTAGCGCATAAAGCAGAGGAAGAAGGTGTATTTGTTGCTGAATTTATTGCAGGGCAAAAGCCACATATCAACTACGATTTGATTCCTGGAGTGGTATATACATGGCCGGAGGTTGCCGCAGTAGGTCATACAGAGGAAGCATTGAAAAAGGCAGGTATCCCGTATAAAGCCGGTAAGTTTCCATTTAAAGCTTTGGGAAGAGCGCGTGCAAGTATGGATACAGATGGAATGGTCAAAGTATTGGCGCATAAAGAAACCGATGAAATTCTAGGTGTTCATATGGTTGGAGCACGGACTGCAGATATGATTGCAGAGGCTGTAGCTGTAATGGAATTTAGAGGTTCCGCGGAGGATGTTGCACGGATTTGTCATGCACACCCTACCTATACGGAGGCATTTAAGGAAGCTGCTCTTGATGCAACTGGAAAAAGAGCTTTACATATGTAAAAGAAAAGGCTTGAGTTTCTGCTCAAGCCTTTTCTTTTAATTTTCCAAGTATCCATTGTTTATCAGCCAATTCGTTATTGTTACTTACATCCGCTAAGAGTTGTTCCTTTTCAGCTGTATCATATGGATTGAGATAAACCAGTTTTTTAAGATACTTTAATAGGTTTAGATACTGGGTTTTAAAGTCTTTAGAGATTTTATTATTCCTGATTAATAGCAATCTAAAACTCTCCATTAACGCCTCTAGGGCCTGGCCTTCATCCAACTCATAGTAGGTTTTTATCAGCATTAGTTTAGAGCTAAGTTGGTACTGAATATTGGAATATTCGACCTCACTTAATAATTCTACTACCTCATCATACTTTTCTTGTTTGAACAGTACTTTTGCCAAGTTGAAATTATAGGCATTAGCTTGAGCCGCTTTAGGTAGTAACTGGGTGTATTTTTCAATAAAGGAGGCGGTCCAATCTAAATTCATAGTGTGCAGACCCACTGTTACGATATTTTTGTAATGCATTTGGTTAAGCTGATTTTGCTCAATTAGGATGCTTTTTTCAATGCCTAGTTGGTAGAGTTTAAACAGTTGATTGAAGTATGTTTGCTCTCCTTTGTTGATTTTAAAGTCAATACAATAATTCATCAGTAAGGTCAAGATATTTAGAGCCTCTTCTTGATGTATAGCCTGTTGCTGTTCTACAAACTGGTCCATGCATTGCTCTAGGTCATATCCTTCTTGTTTTTTATAGAGAAAGATGACATTCAAGTACTGATTGATCAGGGGATGGTTTGAACTGAAGTTTTCTTTCAATTCGGTCAAGAACATATCCTGATGGGGTATAGTGGACTGAACATTTAATTGATAAGAAAAGGTGTAGCAAATATTCTTTAGTTTCTGGCAAGCATAATATAGCTCGTTATAGTTGTTGGATAAGGTTAGTGCATCAAATGAAATGGCTTTCACTTTTTCTTTGAGTATTTTAGTTTGTTTGATTTCATAGGCTTTAGACAAGGTGAAATAATCCTCTGTGTGTCTTGGACCTTGAATGATTTGCTCAAGCTCTAACCACGATGAATCAAAATGCTTATTCAATTTTCGTTGATCAAAAATTTTCAATTCTATCAGATTCCTTAGTGGGATTAGCTCATGATTTAAGGCAGATTCCTGTATGACTTCAAGCAAAAGGGTGTTGAGTTTCATTTGGATGGCCCTCCATTTGGTATCATTAAAAGCTGTTTTTTTACCATAGATTTTTGTCCAAACCTCTGTTTTTGAAAGCTTATCATTGATTAGGAGTAGCTCAAAAAGGGATTGAATATCTTTTCTTTTTGGAAGATATTGGTGCTTTATTTTTGTCCTAGCGGCATTGACCTCATCTTTTGATAAAGACTGTATAGCAGTTAATAATTTGGATTTTGCCATTTTTTGTCACTATTTATTTTGCGACACCTATGGATTTTGTTAAATAAAATGTTAATTAACATAAAACCAACTGTAGTGTATTAGAATATTACGAAACTTATTTGTTATTAGTACCCCAAGCCAGTCCTTTTTGACTTATTGAAATCGGATTTGTTATGTTTTATAGAATCATTGCTACATACCTTATTATTATTGCATGTCTAGTGCCTAGTGCTCTAATGGCACAAGCCCTTACTTTTCAAACTGGATACGTAGTTACTCAAGCAAATGTTTCTGACTGTTACGATTTCATCATTACAGACAATCTGGATATCTATGAAATAGTTGAATCAAATGTTAATCTGCATGTTGGACAACGTGTCAAATTTACATATAGCTCATCCAATACTTCATCTCCATGTGTTTTAGGTACTCAAGCTGAGATTATGGTTTCCAATGTCCTATCGGAAGGGCATGAAACTGAGTTATGTTACTATATGGATTGTGTAAGACCTGGTGATGCCAATCAGGATGGAATTGTGCAGATGTTGGATGTTGTTTCGGTTTATCTTAATACGGGTTTAGATGGGATATTTAGACCTATGGCCAATACCTCATTTGAAGAACAGTTTGCTCCTAGTTGGGACTCAGAAAGCTATTATGGGGTGGATTACAAACACTTGGATTCGGATGGTAATGGTGTAGTATTAGAAGAAGATATAGATG
>CAJXMP010000200.1 GCA_913056515.1 uncultured Lewinella sp. | reverse complement strand
TGTACATATTAGAAAGAATTACAGGCACTTTGCATGGTCTATTCCTTATTATCAATTAGCCATTTACAAAACGGAGAGTTTGAATATACACGCCCAAGGCAGGTATATCAAAACCAAAGACGGTTTCCAGCACAACACTAAATTTGTTGAGAAAATGCTAAACCTTCGGGTCAAATACATGAAAGACCACGAATTACCACTATAAAAAAAGGAAAGCACTTGGTGCTTTCCTTTTACATTAAATCTAATCACTAATAAATTTGTCTATTTGTTCAGACTGAGGTCTTTATAATTCCGTAAGTCGTTATATCATAAATGTCACCTTAAATCTTGAACAATTTTCATAAGACATAGCTAAAGTCCTGTTAATAACTGTTAAAACTAGCTTGAATAAGATTAACGTCCTGAACAAAAAAAGGCCAGACTAAACGTCCGACCTTTTATATTCTTTAGTAATTCATTCTATTATTATACCCGTTCAAGGATAATCGATGAAGCTCCTCCTCCACCATTACAAATAGCAGCCAAACCATATTGACCATTAGTTTGGTGCAGGGCATGAACCAAGGTAGTAACTATACGAGCTCCAGAAGCTCCAAGCGGGTGTCCTAATGAAACAGCCCCACCATTAATATTTACTTTATCTTCTGAGATATTCATAGCCTTATTAAAAGCCATAGTTACCACGGAAAAAGCTTCATTCACCTCAAATACATCGATGTTATCCACCTGCAAGCCTGCTTTGTCTAATGCTTTTTGAGCTGCAACAGGAGGGGCTGTTGTAAACCACTCTGGCTCATGCGCAGCGTCTGCATAGGAAATTACCTTAGCTAATGGCTTTAAACCTAATGCCTTCATTTTCTCTTCAGACATCAATATTAAGGCTGAGGCACCATCGTTAATAGTAGACGCATTTGCAGCGGTAACTGTACCTGTTTTAGAAAATGCTGCCCGCAGTGCAGGTATTTTCTCAAACTTAACTCGCTTATACTCCTCATCCGTTGTTATCACCAAAGGATCTCCTTTACGCTGTGGAACTTCAACTGGAACGATTTCTGCTTCAAACTTTCCTGCCTCAGTTGCTGCAGCAGTACGTTGGTATGATTGAATAGCAAAGGCATCCTGCTCTTCTCTTGTAATACCGTATTTTTCAGCAGTAGCATCAGCACACACCCCCATCAAGGATTGGTTATATACGTCAGTCAATCCATCCATCACCAAACCATCAACCAATTGTCCGTGACCATACTTCTGACCATACCTAGCTTTAGGCATATAATAAGGTGTTTGAGACATGTTTTCCATACCTCCTGCAACAACTACATCTTTATCTCCAAGCATAATTGCCTGTGCTGCAAACATTATAGCTTTAGCCCCAGAGGAACATACCTTATTCACCGTAGTACATGGCACAGTATTTGGGATTCCAGCAAATAATGCAGCTTGACGTGCAGGTGCTTGACCTAAATTAGCGGAAAGGACATTGCCCATAAAAACCTCATCAACTTGATCAGGACTAACGCCGCCTTTTTCTAATGCACCTTTTATTGCAGCTGCTCCAAGTTTTGTAGCTGAAACACCTGCAAATTGACCTCCGAAGCTACCTAGTGGAGTACGAACAGCAGCTACGATATATACGTTTTTCATTTAAATTATATTTGGCTAGTAATACAATAGCGTAAAACTAAAAAATAGTCTGTTAGAAAGGAACTTACTTTGTCATAAATCCATAATATCCTGCTAATCAAAGCCACCTTTAATCGCAACAACCAACTTACCCAGTTGACTAGATTTTTCTAGTGTATCAAAAGCATCCGCCACAGCTTTAGCTGGATATACTTGATCAATAATAGGACGAATCTTATGCTTAGTAACAAAAGCTAGCATGGCTTCAAAATCAGCATCTGATCCCATTGTACTCCCCATAAGTGTAACTTGACGCCAAAATAAAATCTGTGGACTCAATCCGTCAATCTTACCTTTAGTGCCACCATAAAACACCATTCTAGCCGCGGGTTTAGTTAGTTTCGCTAAATCAGCAAAGCCTTTACCACCAGCAGAATCAATGATTAAATCAAATCCTCCGGTTTCCTTCAATAAGGATTTTGCCCAATGCTCCTCTTTATAATTTGCAATCCCCTTCACTCCCCAGTTTTGAGCTTCGCTCAGCTTTGCAGGAGAACTTGAAGTTACCCAGACCTCGGCTCCAGCTGCTAAAGCAAATAAACAAGTCATGGAGGCCACTCCTCCGCCTATTCCATTAATCAGAATACGCTCGCCTGCTTGCAAACGCCCTCGAACAAATAGTGCTCTATAAGCCGTCAAACCAGCTAAAGGTAAGGCAGCAGCCTCGGTTGAACTCAAATGTCCAGGTTTAGGATAAATTCTATCTTTTTGAACTTGCACATACTCCGCTAGTCCCCCCCAAGAAGGCATGCCTAGAATATGGTAGTCCGCACCTTGTACCTGCTCATCGTTTCCCCAATTAATATTGGGATTAATAAGTACTTCTTGCCCATTTAATAAGCCACATACATCAGATCCTAAAACAACCGGAAAGGAAACGCCTGGATATAATCCCTTAGTGATATAATAATCTCTGCGGTTTAAGCCTGCAGCTAATACCTCCACCTGTACTTCACCCGCTTCAAGTGCAGGTAGTTGAAGTTCCGTTGGCTGAGGATAGGTCCCAAAGGCGTTTAATACTAAGGCTTTCATATATCTGATTTCCATTTATCGCTAAACTTCGCTTTGAATTTTTGAACTTTAGGCGCTACCACAAAGGTACAATATGGATTTCTTCCTCCAATGCGGATAAAATAATCTTGGTGGTAGTCCTCCGCTGGATAAAATGCTTCTAAATGGTGCAATTCCGTGACCACTGGATCAGCATAAAGATCGGAAGCCACCTCTTCTATACTCTTTTTAGCTAAGTAAAGTTCTTCATTTGTCTGATAGAATATGGCAGAGCGATACTGTGGTCCCTTATCATTGCCCTGTCTATTGGGTGTGGTAGGATCATGTATAGTCCAAAACACTTCCAAAATTTCTGTTAGAGAAACTAGTGCATCATCAAAATGCACACGAACTACCTCTACATGATCCGTTTGTCCAGAACAAACCAACTCATAATTAGCGGTTTCTTTTGTACCACCTGCATAACCAGATTCAACATGTGTAACACCCTTCAAACGCTGATATACAGCCTCTAAACACCAAAAACAACCTCCACCTAATACAATCGATTGATTCATAATTAAGCATTTAAATATTGAACTTCAATGGAATCTCCATGAACTGCCTGTAAGAAAGTATGAAGGGCTTGTTTCTTAGCAGCATCTAACTCATAAGAGATATACTTCGTAAAATATGTTTTTAAATCAAGTCCTTCCTGAGTTGGTGGCATTAGATAAATCAGTCTATCTATCTCATCCACTCCTTTTGATAAGGCTTCATTAAAAGTAGTCAAAAACTGATCCGTCAAATCAATTCGACTAACCCATACGGCAAATACAAAAGGCAGCCCTTTCCAGTTTTTCCATTCCTCAGACAAGTCATAGATGTATTCAAAGCGCTTATTTAAACTAATTGCTCGATCACCAATGACTAAAGCTCCAGTATCCCCTCCTATTTGATCAATAAACCCAGGACCAGCTGGAATTAATTCAGGACTTAAGTTCCAATAGTCTCTCAACAGAATCTTTAGTAATTCAACAGATGTTTTAGAATGAAAATCTAAGTATATGCGCTTTAATTCCTCTACAGGTTTTTCTGCAAATAAAGACACTGTACGGACTGGACCATCACTACCAATGCAATAATCCGAAATCACTTGTAAAGTAGGCTGTTGAAGCAATGTGGCCACAGGCACTAAGCCTATATCAGCAGAACCCTCAATTAATTTTTGTGCACAAGCAGCAGGAATATCTAATTCGATATTCAAATTAGAGTCCCAGTTTTTAGCAATCAGGCCAAACAAAAAAGGCTTAGTATTTAAATAAGAAACTGCTGTGACATTAATTTTATCCATGCTTAAAGTTTTACTTTAAGGTGAGCGGTATCTCCTACACGATCTAAAGTCCATCTTCCCTCCTCAAAGCGAGCTATATTTACGGCTGTATTCGACTGAGAGAACCTATACATCTGGGTTAGTGACTCCCCAGCAACTAAACACATCATGCACATCAAAGTTCTTCCATGGGAACAAACTAATGCGTGGTTAAAGGCTCGGTCTTCTAACTGTCGCAAAAAGCGTTCTACTCGTGCTTTGAGCTCCTCTAAACTTTCTCCTCCTTCCAAACGGGCATTAAAGTTATTGCTTTTCCATTGGGTTAACATCTTATCAAAATCGCGTTTCATTTGTTTTGTAGCCCTTCTACCCTCATGCAAGCCCCAACCAATCTCATCAATATCAGCTGAATCCCAGACTTGAGTAGTCTGATTCAGGAAGTGGCCAATGGTTTGGTTGGTGCGTTTCAAAGATGAAGTAACACATAAATCAAAGGGAACCTCTTGATACGCCTTATATAACAACTCCGCTTGTTTTATGCCTTTGGCATTTAAATCAGAATCTACCCCTCTTCCTTGAATAATATGCTTTCGGTTGTACTCTGTTTCGCCGTGGCGCACAAAATAAACGGTCTTTTGCATCTTAATTAATTACAGGTAGTGACAAATAGCCTTTGAACCCTTCATCATCTAGGTCTTCTTGGCTATAATCCTTGACTACATGATATAGCGTATCCCGCTCAATAGGGTCGCGACCAACTAGTTTAATCATACGGACTAGCTGTGCGGTACTTAAAGCAGGATTTTGCTCTTCTGAACCTGCCATAGAATAAATCTTAGTCGTATCGTCAATAGTACCATCAATATCATCCACTCCAAAAGCCAATGATAATTGGGCAGTATCTCGGCCTATCATAGGCCAATAAGCTTTAATGTGGTCAAAATTGTCTAGATATATTCTACTGATAGCATAATTCCTTAAATCCTCTACAACAGTGGATTCTTCCACATGCTCCATTTGATTTCCTTTATTACGGAATTTCAACGGAATAAAGGTTTGAAAACCACCAGTTTCATCTTGTAGATCTCTTAGTGCTTCCAAATGATGAACTCGATGTTCATAAGACTCTATATG
>CAJXMP010000199.1 GCA_913056515.1 uncultured Lewinella sp. | reverse complement strand
AATGGCTTTGTTGATCACTAAGGAATACTTATCTGTACGCGCTAAAAAGTCAACAGCATTTTCAGGTTCTGTATCTGTCAGTTCAAGTGATTCCAAAAAGGCCATCTTCTTGATCATATCCACTAATCCACCATTCTGGAATAAAGCCTTAGAGGTATCAGAAGCTTCTACATACAATTTGAGTAATTCCTTCGCTTTAAGCCCATTCTTGTTCCGAGCTTCTCGAACTTTAGAAACCACCTCTTTTGCAATCTCAACCGTCTTAATCAATTGCCCATCTGAATCAGCTGCACTTGGATAAGCAGATATCACACAGTCGTCACCAGATGCTCGATCCTTCAGACCATGCCAGATTTCCTCCGTTACAAATGGCATAAACGGATGTAACAAAGTCATCAGTTTCTCATAAATATCAATAGCTTGCTGATAAGTCTTTTGATCGATTGGTTGACCATATTCAGGCTTCACCATCTCCAAATACCAACTACAGAAATCTCCCCAAATAAAGGAATACAAAGACATCAAAGCATCTGACAATCTATATTCATTGTAGTTCTTATCCAGCTCTTTTATTAAGGCATGATATTTGTTCATCATCCAATCATATGCCAACTGATTTATAGCCGCATCTGCTGGACTAGCTGCCTTGTCCGTAAGCTCTAATCCTTTAATCAAGCGTAGGGCATTCCACATCTTGTTACAGAAGTTTCTCCCTTGCTCACAAAGCTTAGATTCGTTTAATGCTTGTTTCGTTTCTGGATCAAATGGCGCATCAAATACAATATCATTACCTGCAGCAGCAGAAGATAACATACCAAAACGAACACCATCCGCTCCATAAGTATCAATCAAACTCAAAGCATCAGGCGAATTACCTAATGATTTAGACATTTTACGGCGCTTATTATCACGCACCATACCCGTGAAGAATACATCATTAAATGGTTGACGCCCTTTTTCCTTGATGAAGTCCGTACCTAATAATTCCTCTGACCACTCATACCCTGCCATGACCATCCGCGCTACCCAGAAGAACATAATGTCCCATCCCGTTACTAAAACATTGGTTGGGTAATAATATTTCAACTCTTCCTGAGTTTCAAATCCATCGAATACACTTATCGGCCATAACCAAGAAGAGAACCAGGTATCTACCACATCCTCATCTTGAGTCAAATCATCCAAAGTCAAATCCGTACGACCAGTCAATTGCTTAGCTTCCGCTAGTGCTTCCTCAGCCGTCTCTTTCACGATGACATGATCCTCTATATAGTAGGCAGGAATACGTTGCCCCCACCATAATTGACGAGAAATACACCAATCCTTGACGTTATCCTCATTCAACCAGTTATTATACATGTTCCAGAAGTGTTCTGGATAAAAGGTTACCTCATCACTTGAAACGGCATCAAGCGCTGTTTTCGCAAAACCACCCATACTGAGGAACCATTGTTCCGTCAATCTTGGCTCAACCACAGCATCGGTACGCTCTGAACGACCTACTTTATTTTTATAGGCTTCAATCTCAACAATACTACCTAATTCTTGTAGGTCCTTAGCAATTTGCTTGCGTACAGCAAATCGATCCATACCCACATAAAATCCGGCAGCCTCACTCATGGTTCCATTTGCATTGAACACATCGATCACCTCTAAACCATGGCGCTCCCCAATCTCATTATCATTCATATCATGTGCAGGTGTAACCTTTAAGGCACCTGTACCAAATTCCATATCCACATACTTATCAAAAATGATAGGTATACTTCTATTAACCATAGGAACTATGGCCTTTTTACCTTGTAAATGAGTATAACGCTCATCATCTGGATGTACAGCAATAGCTGTATCGCCTAGGATGGTTTCTGGACGTGTAGTTGCTATAGTTAAATACTCCTCTGTACCTTCAATTTGATAACGAACATGATATAAATTGGACTGCTCATCCTTATAGATAACCTCCTCATTGGATAAAACCGTAAGTGCTTCAGGATCCCAGTTGGTCATGCGCAGGCCACGATAGATTTTGCCCTTATTATATAGGTCCACAAAAACCTGTATAACAGCTTTTGAAAGTTTTTCCTCCATGGTAAAACGAGTACGCTCCCAATCACAAGAAGCACCTAAGCGCTTAAGTTGGTCTAGGATGATCCCGCCATATTTATCCTTCCAGTCAAAAGCATGCTCCATAAAAGCATCTCTACCTATATCAGATTTCTTAATGCCTTGCTCTCTAAGTAATTTTACAACCTTAGCCTCTGTAGCAATAGATGCATGGTCTGTGCCCGGCACCCAACAAGCATTTTTCCCTTCTAATCTGGCTTTACGAATCAAGATATCCTGAATGGTATTATTAAGCATATGCCCCATATGCAAAACACCAGTTACGTTTGGTGGTGGGATTACAATGGTGAATGCTTCCCTTTCATCTGGAACAGAGTGAAAATAATTCTCCTTCATCCAATGATCGTACCATTTTCCTTCAACCTCTTGAGGAGTGTATCGCGTAGACAATTCCATGTTATTTGTTTCTTTTATGCGCTTCAAAAGAAAAGCCTCCTGAAAAAATGAATCTAGGAAGCATTTATTTGTTGCAAAAATATAAGTTTTGAGAAGTATATCAAGAGTGGTGAATTACATTAATCAAATAATCCGGTCTTTTTTTGCAATTTGACCAAATCCTCAAATGATTCTCGTCTTCTAACTAAATAATCTTTGCCTTGGTGTAAAAGAACTTCAGCAGGCTTTAACCTAGAATTATAATTGGATGCCATAGTAAAACAATAGGCACCTGCATTTCTAAAACTCAGGATATCTCCCACTCTAATTTCAGCAATCCTTCGATTTACAGCAAATGTATCTGTCTCACACAAATACCCAACCACATTATATACCCTAGGGTTACCCGATGGATTACTTATGTTTTCGATATGATGATAGGAATTATAAAACATAGGTCTGATCAAATGATTAAACCCTGTATTTACCCCCGCAAACAAAGTAGACGGACTGACCTTGACTGTATTCACTTCAGTCAACAAAACACCTGCCTCTGAAACTAAAAACTTACCGGGCTCAAAAATTAAATCTACTTCTTTACCGTACTCCTTATAAAAGGCCTTCATTCGAGTACTAATAGTTTGCCCAAGCTGTTCAATATTGGTCTCAATATCACCTTCCTTGTATGGTACCTTGAATCCAGAACCTAAGTCTATATATTTTAGATTAGGGAAAGATTTGGCCGCATTTAGTAGAATTTCTACCGCACCCAAAAATACTTCAGTATCTAAGATATCTGACCCCGTATGCATATGAATGCCTTCTACGGGGATATTCCAATGATCCACCAACTTCAATAAATGAGGTAACTGGTGGATAGAAATGCCAAACTTTGAATCAATATGACCAACAGAAATCTTCAAATTCCCACCAGCCATGATGTGTGGATTAATTCGAATACAAACAGGATATTCCGGATACTTTTGGGCAAATAACTCCAACATATCTAAGTTGTCAATATTGATTTTAACCCCCTTGTGAACAGCCTCCTCCAATTCCGAGAATCCTACTCCACTAGGTGTGAAGCAAATTTGATCCGGTTGATAACCTGCACGAATACCTAGTGAAACTTCTTCAATAGAAACAGCGTCTAATCCCGCACCTAAGGTTCTAATGAACTTAAGTACTTCTAAATTACTTAATGCTTTGCAAGCGTAATGAAGCTTGACATGAACACCAGAAAAGGCGTTCATCAACCTTTCATATTGTTTTTGAATGATAGTGGTATCATAAACAAAGAGCGGAGATCCATACTTTTTAGTAAGATCTATCAAATCGAGACTAAATCGTTTTTCTTCAGGTTTCATTTACTTTAAATAGATATATCTGCTTTTATTCAATAATTACAGATATTAAGCCTTAATTTCGTTAGGTTGAAAATCAACTTTTGTTATTTGCCTTGGTAAAATAATTATTTTCAATAAACACACCAAACATTCATATTCCTGCATCTAAAATTTGCATGAACTATGAAACCCTTAATTAAAGTGCATGATTATTCCAGATACATTAATTCAAGCGTGCAAAACAGGTAGACCAGCAGCACAAAAAGAGCTTTATGACCTGTTATCGCCCTTCTTAATGGGGGTTGCCCGTAGGTATGTATCTGATTTTTCTCTCGCAGAGGATTTAATGGTTGAAAGTATTTATAAAATACTGACCAAATTAGATAAATACACTGGAGTAGGGAGTTTTCAAGGATGGGCTAGAAGAGTTTGTGTCAATGAATGTTTGATGTACTTAAGGAAGCAAAAAACATTCCATGAAAGTATTGAAGACAGTCATTTACAGATTGAAGGAGAAGATCATTTTGAAGGACAGTTGATGGCTGAAGATATTTTGAAATTAATTGATGCCTTGCCAGTTGGATACAAAACAGTGTTCAATATGTATGTGATAGAAGGTTATAAACACCGAGAAATAGCCGAGCAATTAGGTATTAGCATCAACACCAGTAAGTCGCAGTTAATTCTTGCCAAGAAAAAATTGCGTAAACAATGGGAAGTATTGAATCAAGACAAGAATGAAAATGGATAACATGAAAAATAATTTAGAAGAACAATTTAAACGTGCTGGTGCGGAACTACGTGTCCAACCCAGTCCACAAGCATGGGAGAAATTGTCTAATAAATTAAATGCACCCGTGCAAACAGCAACCTATAGAGTGCTATTTAAAAAAATCTCTATTGCTGCTGCTATAGCACTACTTGCCTTAAATGCAGTAGCATTAATGTTGTTTGTTAGAAATAATACCAATAGCATCGGAGCTCAGCAAATGGTATTTATGGAAATACCAGAGTCTCCTAATGAAAGACCAAATATTATTCCAGTATCTAATTTTGACCAAGTATTTATCTCCGAAGGGGACAAATCTAAATCCTTAGTGAGTTCTACCTACAGACCTCAGGCTCGCAACCTATCCAATTATTTTACGAATCCAATTGGAATTTGGTCAAGTGATCATGGAATCTTCCTGAATATCTTTGATACTGCTACAGATGAAATCTTGCTCAGTATAGAAGATGAAAACCACGACAAATTAGTTTTAAAGATCAGACAGTCTGGTAATGAGCTTGCTATTGTCAAGAAAAAAGGAATGGTATGGGATATTCCAATCCGATCAGTTGAAACCAAGGATAACAGTA
>CAJXMP010000198.1 GCA_913056515.1 uncultured Lewinella sp. | reverse complement strand
AGGATAGTAGGTTTGCGCGTATGAGAGATCGTTTATTAAATGAATGTATAATGAAGCAAGTTCGTCTGGTTCTTTAAATTTATTATTTGAAATTGCGGTTTCAAAACTTAACCATTTTTCTTTATTTTGTTTGATAAATGCAACTTCTCTCATACAGTAGATAAATTAAAACATAATGTGTCAGAGTTACAAATTAACACCACTCAAAATGTAAAAATAAATTTCATTGATCCTCAAAAAAATTTGTTCTGCTGTGAATTTTTTATTTTCAAGGACGAAATTTGTATACAGAGCAGAAGGTATCGACATGAGATTGGTTTAATTTGTAACGCTCTGGCAACATTGTGGCTCCCGTTATCTAGTGCGTGAGTTTTTTATTTATGAGCGGTAGGCCTCTAGAAGAATATTTAACGCGACTGAGACCAAAAAAATGAACGGGATAACTCTAAAATCGCTCACTTGATATGGCAACCGACTAGACACTTTCCACCCGGTAAATTCTTGTCATACTTTTCAAGCGGATCAATTGTCTACCTTTTTGCTTTGAAGGTGTTTTTGTTTCCTCAAAGGACTTCTCATGCCACTGGTGTCACTCATTTTTGTTCACAGCAAAACATTGCACCAAAACGACCAACTTGGCTGTCGCGGGTTTTAAAGGTTTTCAATTATCTATGACTTTAAAGGAAAATTCCAAAACTTATTCACTTTCACAATTGTTCAATAAACAATCAATTAGGGCCACTCTGAAAACTAACAAAGAGGCAAACATGGTTCACGGTCAGACAAAGTGAGAAAAGAGGGTTGCTTTTATCATCAATCTATTCGTGTAGGCTAAAAGATTGTCATCCTGAAGTGTTTCAAATTCAATGCATAAACTCTATTCATTGTCATTTTAGATGAAAATTTAAAATCCATCCAAGCTTTGAAAGGCTTTAGACAAATCACCGAGATGAGAAATATTTTGAATTACTTCAGTGAAAATTATTATAAAAAAATCTCTTGGTCCAACTACGTTAATTCTGTTAATAATTAAGCTGAATACTATCTTCCTTAATCCAGGTATAATGCTCATCAAATAACTGGATAGTATATGAAGTGCTAGAATCTTTCAATCCAGCTATCACAATAAGGAAATTACAAGACGCCTCGTCTAGCGTATTTAGAACCTTTATTTGTCCATACTCCTCCCCTGTTAAATTCTCTTTTTGAAGTAATGCTTGGTAGGTATCATTTCCAATATTTGCAGCCCAATTTGGATTCATTTGGTATAGTGTATTGAATTCAATCGCATCTAACTTTAATAAATCACAGTCAGGTATGATCAGAAAGCGCTTATCCCCTTTTGAATCTAACTGCCCATAATAATCTGTTTGAAAGACGTAGGGTAACATATTTTTAATGGTATCCATAGATATTGATGGGCCAATTTCTGCGAATAATGCACTTCGCTCTAGTCCAGTTTTAATGGATTTTTTTCCAATAAGTAAGAAAAACACTAAAAACACGAAGAACATGAGGATCGCCATACGGCCGATAGCTTTACTGCTTCCCTTTCCATTTCGAGCATGATTGACTCTGAATTTCGCCATAAATAGGATAAGTAAAAGAGCCTAACTTTCGAAAGGCTCTTTAATGATAAGTTCAAATTATTGGGATTAAGATAATGAATCGGTTTTGTAGATACTTATTTCTTATTGCTTTTTTAATTCAAATTCTACTCTTCGTTCGTAAGATGCATCCACTGCATATACGGATAGAGCCCTGTTTAATATATCGCTGCTAACACTTGTTGGACTAGTAGATTCTCCCATCGATTGGGTAATGATTTTTAAACTACCATCCTCCAAGTGATGATTTAATTCCTTATTGCTTAACCAAGCTTCAATATATGATTCTACCGCTTGGCATCTCCGCTGACCTAATGCTAAATTATATTGACTAGAAGCCCTAGGACTTGTAAATGCCTTCACACTTATTTCTAATTTCAACCCTCCTTCTAAAAGATATTCTAATGAATCTAAAGTCGAATTCAGTTGTTCAAATCCTCGTAAAACATCTTTGGAGAAAAAATCTTCAAAAGCTATTGGGTCAACCGTATTACTTAGGTAATCATCATATAACTTTTGATAGGTTTTTAAACACGCTCCATAGTCCCAATCAGCCTCATTGACTGCTGGAGTATTATTGGAGAAAAATACATTAGTCTGAATAGACTCAAAAGTAGTAAGCATTTCAGTTGTAGAACTCGTTGGTTCCTCCTCGATTACATGCGATTCGTCAACAACAAGATCTTCTGATGCAGGAACTTCGTCAATTACAAGTTCTTCTTTAACTGGAATTGGTTTTTCTTCTTCTATTTGATAGCTGTATATGTTGTAACAATTTACAAAACCTAATTCCGTTTTATTTTCTATTGGCTTATTAGAGGATAGGTATTGCATTTGTTCGTACTGAGAATAATATTTTTCATCATAAGCACTATTAACCTGTTTACCCAGGTTGTATGCAATATTTGAATCAAAACTATTCGACCTGTAAATATCAAAACCACCTAAACCCAATGGTCTATCAGAACTAAAATATAGGGTGTTATCCATAACAAATGGACTTTCCTCATTGTAGGCCGTATTTATGCCAACAGGTTTTGGAGCTTCTCCAGTATTTAGGCTATCTAAGGATATGTAAAAAATATCTTTAGCTCCACTATTATTGAAGTTCTCAGATACAAAGAACAAAAGGTTATTCGCCTTATCTACATGTGGTTGACTAATGGAATATTCTAGAAGATCAAAAATTCCACCCAGCGTTTCCAAGAGATTACTTTTTAAATTCCATTTGACTAATGAACACCTCCTATCGAGTGTATTCACAGACTCACATATACAAGTCAAGGCATTCCAAGCATCAAGCGTTTGGAAAAAAGTAAGCTCGTAATAATCTTTTAAATTATGTGGCTTCTTCAAATAAATATGTTGGTTTTCATAAACGAAAATTCCGTTTGCACGTGTAGATGAAAACACCTGTTTATTCCCATAATCTTGAAAGGCAAATTCTGCATTTAAGGAGTTAATGTAGGGCAAGAAATTCCAATCTGCTAAGGTGTACGATACTTCTAAATTATTATAGTAAATAGCAGATTGACAGCGATCTAAATATAGCTTAGCTGATGATACTATTTCTTCGTCCTTATTGATCCATGCTTTAGTAAGATAGGATTGCAAGTATTTTTTAGCCTCTTTATACTGGCCAATAGCGAATAAGTTGATTCCCTTTAAATACTCTAATTCTTCGAACTTTAAACGCCCTTTATTTTGATATAATTCTTCAATAAGATCTAGTGCGTAATCATGTGCCCCATAATAATGTGCGGCTTCTGCTAGGTGGTAAGTAGTTTCCAAAGACTTTTTACGCTCTAATGATTGGCGGTAATATTCTACTGCACTGTAATAATCCTTTTCCTGGATGGATGCTAAGGCTGCTCGATCGAATTGTTTTGCACTCTGCCCTTCCACCAGAAGAATCATGCAGATGCAAAATCCTGTAGTGGTTAATAATTTGGACAACATGCTTTATTCTTTTTTAATGGCTTGACATTCGTGATAGTATATCTGATGTTGAATTCTGGACCTCCACGATAATTATTAGCTATAGTCAATGGTGAAAGCGTATAATCGTATGATAAACCCATTTTAAACATATTCCATTGCAATGCCAGATATCCTATAAGGGCATCATTGGTTCGGTAACTTAATCCCACGGTTAATTGTGTGAATGGATTTAAGGAAATATGTTGTAACACACCAAATTGAATTTCATGGTAACTGAGTTGCTTTTGTAGCAATCCAACTAATTCCAGATTAGTTTGATTGGAAATAGGCAACATTTTACTACCTAATAAAGACCATCTGATAGGTCTAACCGATTCCAATACATCATTAGTATACGGACGATTTAAGTTTGCTCCAGCAATACTAAGAGACCAATCTTTTTTCCCCTCTTTTAATTTGTGTACACTTAGCCCACTTTGGTATGAAAAATAATTAGTTTGTCCTTGAAGAGCTGGGTCAAATGGATTTATTCCTTGACGAAATTGCTCTCCATCAAATTGACTCCCTAATTGAACTAGGCTTTCATCTAAGAATCTATTGATATAGTTCATTTTCATTCCTACACGAATAGCATAATTTTGATCTACATGAATATGGGAAGTAAGTGCAAGACCGATACTTTGATTGGAATATTGGACATCGCCAGCTTTGTCATCAATCAGATTCAACCCAAAAGCTAACCAACTATCCTTGTTATTAGGATTCAACTTGTGTGCATAAGAAAATTGTCTACTAGTGTAAGGAACTGGAATACTTAACCACTGATCCCTAACAGTACCTTTAAAAGAAATGTCTTCTTCATTGATAATGTCAGCAACATTATAAGTCTCTGGTTGAAGCCAGAATTGACTAAAATGGATATCCTGACCTCTCAGCGAATGAAAGAAGATCAACAGGATTACTGACCACAATATCTTTTGCACACGACCTGACATAGGTGTAGCTTTAAGGTTGAAACGATGATAAAAAAATTAAAGATATTTGTTCATATCACTTCTTGATTCTTGAAGTGAAATTAAAGGCTGTAAAACAGTAATCGAGTTGCTTTATTCAAATATAGTGTATTTTAGAGAGAGTAAGAAATGTATGATTTTCTATATTAATTAATCAAATTTACCAGAAACCACTTTTCATGGGAATCAAAATAGGAATAACTGGAGGTATAGGAACAGGTAAATCTGCTGCCTGTGCTATGTTCAAATCACTTGGAATTCCAGTTTATGATGCAGATTTCAACGCCAAATGGCTCATGGAAAACAATGTAGATTTAAAACAAAAAATAAAAACACTTTTGAGCTTAGAAGCCTATACAAGTGATAATAAACTTAATAAAGCATTCGTAGCCAACCAGATATTTTCTTCAAAAGTATTAAAGGAACAATTAGAAGCATTAGTCCACCCTGCTGTCGCCATCCATTTTGAAGAATGGGCAGATAAGCAAACAGCGGAATATGTCCTTAAAGAAGCCGCATTAACCTATGAAACAGGTGATGATGCTAATTTAGATGCAGTTATTGTGGTAGATGCACCATGGCCTATTCGATTAGACCGAATAATTAAACGAGATCATTCTAGTTCACTTCAAGCAGAGGCTCGACGTGACGCCCAGAT
>CAJXMP010000197.1 GCA_913056515.1 uncultured Lewinella sp. | reverse complement strand
AGAAAGGCTTACTAGTAAGAGTATTTTTTTCATAAACATTAGGTGTTTTTCTAATAGAATTAATGGTTTACCAATAGAATTGTTTATCTAATTACTTCTATTTGGGTATTTTAACTGAATACTATTGTAGGAAATTAAAAATAAAGGTTTTGAAGTTGCTTTTAGTCAAACTTAATCCTATACATTTGTTTCAACTCTTGTAAGTTAATTGAATTAAATCAGCATATTGAACATCCAGGTAAAATATATAATCCTTTACTTAACTTTGACGCTCACTTTTGCAGCCTGTCAAAATGATGATGCTATTCAGGTGGATATAGATCAAGAACTTAGAGTTCTTTTAGCAGAGACTAGTCCTAATGCTAGTATGGCCAATTATATTTTTCCAACTCAATATCAATTCTTACCTCAAGACCCCAACAATCTATTGAATGAACAAAAAATTGCTTTGGGTAAATTGTTGTTTCATGAGACGGCTTTTGCTCAAGAGAATTTATTTCAAAATACAGCTGGAACCTATTCCTGTGCAACTTGCCACCATGTTAAGGCTGGTTTTTCTTCTGGAAATGTTCAAGGTATAGGAGAGGGGGGAATAGGATTTGGTGAACGGGGAGAGGGACGCTTACCCGATGAATTACTTGATCCTATTGTATTAGATGTTCAGCCTAATCGCTCACCAACGGTACTCAATAGTGTATACCATGAAGTGATGCTTTGGAATGGACAATTTGGTTCTACCGGACTTAATGCAAATACACAAGACCGTTGGTTTGTGGACACGCCAATGGAGGTGAATTTCTTAGGATTTCAAGGAATGGAGTCGCAAGCCATTTCGGCTATTGAGGTGCATAGATTAAAGTTTGATGAAGAATTAGTAACAGAGCTAGGGTATAAAACCTTATTTGATCTAGCCTTTCCAGAGATTGATGAATCAGAGCGATATAATGATACCATTGCGGGTTTAGCCATGGCCGCTTTTGAGCGGACTATTGTAGCATCTGAGGCTCCCTTTCAACGTTGGTTGAAAGGACAGCGTTCAGCCATGTCAATGGAAGAAAAAGAAGGGGCTTTATTGTTTTTTGGGAAAGCAGGATGTGTTTATTGCCACAACGGACCAAGTCTAGCAAATATGGAGTTCTCGGCTTTAGGCTTTAATGATTTTGATGAAGAAGAGGTTTTTCATTTACCAGCAGTTAATACTGCTGTTAAAGGTAGAGCATCCTTTACAGGAGATGATGATGACCTGTATAAATTTAAAGTACCTCAGCTATATAATCTTGCCGATAACCCTTTTTATGGGCATGGGGCAAGTTTTAGGTCTATTCGAGCAGTTTTAGAGTATAAAAACTCAGCCATAGCTGAAAATCCAATAGTAGACCCGTCCTACTTAGATAGTAGATTCCAACCTTTGGAGCTTTCTGAAGAAGAATTAGATGCTTTAGAAGCCTTTTTGACCTATGCGCTTTACGATCCCAATTTGGATCGCTATGTTCCTGAAGAGGTGCTTTCTGGTAGTTGTTTTCCTAATGCTGATCCCTTGTCCCAACTGCAGCTAGGCTGTAATTAAGCTAAATTTATAATTCTTTTACCTTCTGTTCAATCCATGTCCTATTAATCATATTTGGAGTGGTTTCTAGTTTTGATTGAATTTTTTGAAGGGCCACTTCATTTTTAGCCTTTGTTTGATAAGGCTTTTCCTGTTTGTATTTTGAACAAGCGATGGTTAGATTTAATAAATTCAGAAAGCCTTGGACTCTATTTTCATTTAATTGTTTATTTCTACTTAAGTATTGTTTGAATGCAGAAGAAATACCATTTAATGCTTCAAATTCGCCCACCTCGTAATAGGTTCTGACCTGTAAGGCTCTAACTGCTAAGGCGTTTCTGATGTCTTTTAAATCTACTTTGAGTAGTAATGATTTAGCTTGTTCATATTCCCCAATAGCAAAGTGATAATTGGCTAAATTCAAATTAAAAGCATTGGATTTAATACTATCTGCCAATTTATCTTTATAGCGATGAATGAAATCCAGTGTCCAATCAAATTCTTTTACTCTAAGCGCAATGGTTACTATATTTTTATAATGCCCCTCTGGGAGTACCTGCTCGACTAAGAGCAAGCCCTTGTCAAGTTGTGCTTCGTAAATGGTAAAGGCATGTTTTAGGAATTGACTGTCACCTTGATTGATTTGGAAGATGCAGAAGTTTTGAAGGAGATTATATACCTCGCTGATTGCTATGATTTGAACCTTGGACTCCAAGGCTTGAATTTCTTTTAATCCCTGCTCAAATGGTAGGTCGAAGTTTATGGTTTGATATAAACATACATATACTTTTAGGTCAAAATTCTCCTCTGATTCTTTTCTGATAATAGGTAATAGCGCATCAATATGCGTATTGGGATAATCTGCTTTAGCAATTCTTGACAGCGTTAATCCTTCGCAAGACTCATAGATTTTTTCCAAAAAATAAAAATGGTCTAAATACTTTTGTTTACGAGTAAACTGCTCTTGACTTGTAATTTTTCCTAAGCTATTCTCAAAAGACTCCTGTACTTTTTCCAATCGGTATTTATTGTATAAGCCAAGTGGTTTATTCGCTTGTTGTTGGAGTACTTCATAAAAAAGGGATTGATTATTCACATCCTTTATAGATGCTAAGAGCAATACATCTTGTGCTTCTTGATTGTTTTTGAATGCCTCAATCCTATAGAATTTGTGCAGTAGTTTATAGGTGTATGTGAATAAAACGGCAAGTTGTTCGTATGAAATTTTTTCCTCAAAGGCTTTTTTGATGATAGTATTTCGATCACAGTTTTTTGATTGGAATACTGGGTATGCGGTATTTAAGTAATCTACTAATTGAATAACGCCTTTGTGCTTGTTGTGATAGGGCGAATGGATAAACTGGATAAACCTAGTGAAGGTTTTTCTATCTAGTTTTTTGAGATGATCTAAAAGTTTATGTTTAATCAAATTAATTTATTGTGATAAAAAATCCAAAAAATAATTTACTATAAATAAGTAATAGTAACAAGTTTGAGCATTTTATGATGATAAAAATTCCAAAAAAAATTAAAAAATGTATTTTTTCGGGTACTTGTTTTGACGCAAATTAGGTATTGTGATGGTTTAGATACTCCAATAGATGCTTTAAACCAATTTTTATGATTAATTTGGGAAGACTATAAAATGCTGTAATACACTCGATTATATAGTCTGTTCTGCTTAAATGTATAATCCTATGAAGCTCATTTTAAGATTCATCTTTTTTGTATTTGCTTGTGCTTATTCCCTGCATGCTGAAGCAATATCTTTATCCAATTATTCCGCATTGAATTGCGAATTGGAAAATCCTACTGTAGACATCATAGAATGTGATTCCAATTTCTATCTGCTACAACTAGATGTGGATCACAATGCAGATAGTACTCAAATTTTCAATGTATTTATCAATCAAGATTTTATTGGAAACTTTTATTACGCAGAGCTTCCTATACTTATTCCTGTAGATGGCTTGGTGGCCGGATCATTTTTAAATATTGAAGTATATGATGAAATAGATCCAAATTGTGCAGTAGAAATCGTTATGATTCTTCCTCCTTGTTCAGGAGCCAATTGTAATTTAAGTGAGTTGCAGATGGATCAAATTATTTGTAATGATTCACTCTTTGTTGCAGAAGTTTCATTTGTAGCAGAAAACCCCAATCCTTGGGGATATAATGTGCTAATAAATGGGGTATATTATACTTTTCAACCCTACAGTAATAGTAGTTCCATTCAAACCTTTACCATAGAATTCAACGATCCAGATCTTGGATCAGAAATATTAATTGAAATATTTGATGAGGGAGATATTAACTGTTCAGTTGAAGCCGTTTTCGACTTAGATTGCAATCTGCCTTGTACTATTGGTTATCCTGCTGTAACAGTCTTAGATTGCGATGAGGTGTCGGGCACTTTTGCTATATCCTTAGATTTTGAATATGCGAATGTGGCATCAGCACAGTTTGAAGTGCATGGTAATGCAACTAATTATGGCACATTTGCCTATTCTGAATTACCTGTTGTAATTGATGGATTTGAAGGAGCAGGTGATATGATATTTGAACTTATTGTTCATGATGCGGAGGATGAAAGTTGTCACTCTGAATATGCTTTCTTTGGACCAGTTGTTTGTTCTCAAATAATAGACGAGTGCATAACCTTCGAAGAGTTTGATTTGGGTTATTTTGATTTGTTGGATTCCAATAATGTCCCCTTATCACTTGGAACGTATAATGATGTTACTTTTAGTGCTATTCCGCATGTTACAGGAAATCCTAATTATCCTTTGAGTTATGGAATTTTGGGTGTGGTGGATTCAGATAGTAATCCTATTGGGCCCATTTCAGGAAACGTTTTAGAACATGAATCAGCAGTACTTCAATTGGACTTCTCCAATTTCCCTGCAGGTGCCGTGCAATATGTCAGTTTTGATTTTGTTTCCATGACTCCAGGAATAAACTTTGGACTAAATAATACCTTTTTCCAAAACTCGGACCAGTATACCTTTATTGATACAACTAATGCTACTGGTTTTAATATTGAAATAGAGAGCGCCAATGTAGGATCAGTTTATTTTGGAACAGTGGTTGTCACGGGCAATATTCAGCAAATCCTTAGTTAAAATATTTCTTACACTCGTTTGTTGTAACAATACAAAAAACGGCACACTAAAATATTCACTTTTTGCTGGCGATTTTACATCTGGAACCGCTTCTATTCGCATAGGACGATAAGATGCCCGCGAAGAAATACCAAAACCCAAAGGGTGGATTAAACGCTGCCGGGCGGGCGTATTTCAAACGCAAAGAAGGCGCCAACTTGAAACCTCCCGTCAAGTCTGGTGACAATCCTCGTCGGGCGTCCTTCCTGGCCCGGATGGCGGGGAACCCCGGGCCGGAGCGTGACAGTAAAGGTAATCCAACACGTCTACTCTTATCGCTTCGCGCCTGGGGTGCTTCGTCGAAAGCAGATGCGCGAAAGAAGTCGGCGTCCATAAGAAAAAGAAACGAGAGCAAAAATGCCTAAACTGTCGTTGAAAGAAGTCATTGGCCGCGAGGCAAAAGCGCAAGCGCGCAAGGATGAATGGCGCACAATCTATGAAGATTGCTACGAGTTCGCTTTGCCCCAGCGCAATCTCTATAACGGATACTACGAAGGCAAAACGCCAGGCAAAGGCAAGATGCAGCGCGTGTTCGATAGTACAGC
>CAJXMP010000196.1 GCA_913056515.1 uncultured Lewinella sp. | reverse complement strand
TACTCATGCTCGTTGGGGTAATGATGCTGTGCTGTATTCCGTTTTCCATTTACTTTGAAGAACAAGACACTATGCCTCTGCTGACAGCAGCTGGAGTGACCCTGTTTTTCGGATTTTTTATCCGACAGTTCAAGCCTAAAACAGATCAGCTAGCTGTTCGAAAAAGAGAGGGTTACCTGATTGTTGCCTGCGGCTGGCTGGCCATGGTCTTATTTTCTGCTCTACCGTATCTATTCTCTGGTCTATTCGATAATCCGGTAGATGCCTTTTTTGAGTCCATATCCGGAATGACTACTACTGGTGCCTCCATTATTGAAGATATTGAAGCCATGCCAAAGGGTATACTCTTTTGGCGTAGCTTAACCCAATGGATTGGGGGGATGGGTATTATTGTTTTGACGGTTGCTTTATTTCCTTTATTAGGTATTGGGGGCATTGAATTGTTTGTGGCGGAAGCACCTGGACCAACATCGGATAAGATACACCCTAGAATACAACAAACAGCTAAAAGTCTGTGGTTAATCTATGTTAGCCTCACTGGTATTTTAATGTTTATTCTTTGGGGAGCTGGTATGACTTTTTATGATGCCATTAATCATGCTTTGACTACGATGGCTACTGGTGGATTTTCCACCCATAATGCCAGTTTAGCTGCTTATAATATTCCACAAATTCAATACCCCATCATCTTTTTCATGTTCTTAGCTGGGGTAAATTATACAGTCATTTATTGGAGTTTACAGGGTAAATTAAAACGAGTTTGGGCTTCTGACGAGTTCAAGGTCTATGTGACCTTTATTCTCATCTTAGGATTGGCCATTTCAGGGTCTATACTGTATCATACTTCCTTGAGTTTGGAGGAGTCGATCAGAACTGGATTCTTTCAGGTTATTTCTTTAGTTACTACTACTGGATACGTATCTGCAGATTATACTGCTTGGGGACCTGGAACTACCATGATATTCTTTGGATTACTCTTTGTTGGAGCATCTGCAGGGTCCACTTCTGGTGGTATCAAGCTTGTTCGACACTGGGTCTTTCTTAAAAACACCCTGCTAGAGTTCAGACGACTCATTCATCCAAGAGCAATCCTTCCAATCAAAATGAATGGACAAGTAGTCAACAACAAAATTCTATCGCATATACAAGTATTCTTACTACTCTATTTAGCCCTATTTATCTTAGGTACATTCGTGGTGAGTATCATGGGATTGGATTTTGAAACGGCTGCCTCCTCTGTGGCGACAGCATTAGGAAATGTGGGTCCTGGGATTGGCAAAGTAGGCCCTACTGACAATTTTGCTTGGCTACCCAATAATGTAAAAATCACACTTTCCTTCCTCATGCTATTGGGGCGTTTGGAGTTATTTACGATATTGATATTGTTTACACCCTATTTCTGGAAGTCAAACTAAAACTTGTATGGCCTACTCCGCAAAGGATATGAATGATACGATAGTAGCATTAGCTACTCCTCCAGGCATTGGCGCCATTGGGGTGATTCGTCTATCTGGGCAGGACGCTATACGCATTTGCAATAGGTTCTTTTTTGGCAAGAACTTAGAAGAGCAGGATAGTCATACTATTCATTTAGGAACCATAAGGGATGAAAAGAACATCATACTAGACGAAGTATTGGTGTCCTTATTTGTTGCCCCTAAATCCTATACTAAAGAAAATGTAGTAGAGATATCCTGCCATGGATCCAACTATATCTTGCAGTCTATTATCCAATTATTCCTTAGAAATGGGGCTAGAACGGCTCAACGAGGAGAATTTACCATGCGGGCATTCCTAAATGGTCAATTGGACTTGAGTCAGGCAGAGGCTGTAGCAGACTTAATTGCTTCTGACTCTGAAAAATCTCATGAACTTGCCCTGAAACAAATGCGGGGTGGATTTTCTCAAGAGATTGCCAAGCTGAGGCAAGAACTCATTGATTTTGCTTCGTTAATTGAATTAGAATTGGATTTCGGAGAGGAGGATGTCGAATTTGCCAACAGAGATAAACTCAGAGCTTTGGTAGAGCAGATTAGAGGTTTATTACAACGTTTAATTGAATCCTTTACTTTAGGTAATGTCCTAAAGAATGGAGTACAGACCGTTATAGCTGGTCGACCGAATGCAGGTAAATCCACCTTACTTATTGCCCTATTGAACGAAGAGCGCGCTATTGTTTCAGATATAGCTGGTACTACTCGAGATACCATTGAGGAGAGTCTAAACATTAATGGGGTATTATTTCGATTAGTAGATACAGCTGGAATACGCGAAGCACAGGATACTATTGAAGCTATTGGCGTAGAAAAGACCATGGAAAAAATTGGGCAATCCTCGCTTTTAGTTTATGTATTTGATGCAGTTCAAACACCACCGGATGAGGTGAAAAAAGATTTGGAATCCCTTTATCAAGAGAATCTACATACTATCGTTGTTGCCAATAAAGCAGACTTGAAAGGAGCTATTGATTTTAACGATTACGCCCATCAAAATTTACAAGAAAACAACTTTATTATCCTCTCTGCCAAGCAACAAACCAATATCGCAGGGCTCAAAAAAGAGCTTTTTGCAGCAGTTACGGATGCTAAGGTTTCCGGGGATAACACTATAATTACGAATACCCGTCACCTGGAAGCTTTGCAGAAATCACATGAAAGTTTGAGTGATGTATTGAAAGGAATGGATATGCAAGTTACGTCCGACTTTATTGCCATGGATATTCGAAGAGCATTGGCCTTTTTAGGTGAAATTACGGGTGAGATTTCAACGGATGACCTACTCGGGAATATCTTTGGGCGTTTCTGTATCGGGAAGTAAGTTTTTAATTCAAATCGTACAAATAATCAGCTTGAATACGAATACTATCCAAGTCCTCTAAGACTAGGTAAGAACTTCGTTTTTCTACTACAATAGGAATGCCTGCTCGTTCGGTAAAGGATTCATTAATGATTAGACTCAGTTTGTCATTATGTCGAACCCGATAACCCAAATTCAAATAGCTGTCTACATCAAATAAAAAAGCCCATTCATCTGTGGAGGGATCATTCGGATAAGCGACCTCAACTGCATGGACTACTTCCCCATTAAATAAAGTTTCCGTTCCAACATATGTGAAAACGGCTTTTGAATCATCTAACTTAAACGGTTGCCAAAATACGAAGTAGGCAGTGGCCAAGGCTGTTTCAGCCTTTTGCTGCAGCAAAGTATCCTGAATGACAGCTCCATACTGCTCCACTTCAATCTTATCTTCTATTTGTCTGTATACTTGTAGCGTCGAATCTCCAGGTGTTCTAATTTCATAGATAAAAGGATTCCAGTAAATGGTATGGTCTTGATGAATCGTTTTAGTAACCTGTGCAGTACTATCATATACTTGGGTGGTTTTCTGATAGGACAAGGAATCAAGGGTCTGTAATTGATCCAGACCATGTGCTGCTATGGATCGCTGAACAATCTGTTCTGCTTGAGGTTGGCAAGCAACTAAAAAAGCAAGGATAAAAGTGATCCAGATAATGCGCATATCAAATGGTTACATGAATTAATTGATTTCCACTAATTACACCAAACTATAATAAACATAAGCATTTTTGGATAGTAAATGGATTAGAACCGATTGATTCAAAAAAAAGTGGGACTTCGATGAAATCCCACTTATTATTACTTTCATGCTGAAAGTTTTAACAATCATTTGTCTTCAAAGAAAATTTATTTGGACATGCGCTTCATTACTAAAGCCATGATTGCCCCTGTAAAGGCACCCATAACAGAAGATATAGCGATGTCTACCATAAAGTAATCCATTGTAGTTAATTTGGTCATTGCCATCATATTGCCGTTTGCAACAATCCAAATGGCAGCACTAATCCATGCGCCATTGATAGCACCTGATTTCAAAGCATCTACCCCAGCTTTATCAAAGTACATAGCTGTTAGAAAAGCTTGTCCAAATGATACCAATATACCTACTGCAAACAAAGGTTCGGCATTCATTACACTTGGAAATTCAGCTTGAAGGTCTGAAAGCTGGCCTTGGTAGTAAAGCATGTAGAAAACAATACCAATTGCCATAGAGGCGATCACCCCTACTAAGGAGCCTACTAGAATTTTACGTAAATCCATTGTATTAATTTGTAGTTAGTAATACCATAAATTACCAAAAATTCTGTACAATTAGTTGTGTAGCAGCACTAATTATTGAATTTCTCTAAATATTTATATGCTGTTTTAAACCTTAGAGTCCAATATCAGTCTATTAAATGATATCCTATTGACCAGTATAATATTACATCTATGTTTACAATAAAGCATTCAGTATATCTTCTTGTACTTCCTTTAATTTTCTTAGCTTCTTGTCAAGATGATCCTATCAATCCTATCGATGATATAACTGAAGATATGGTTGAATATGATCCAACACCTTATTTCTTAAATACGGAAGGATTACCACCGGCACTTATTCCGAATGATAATGCCCTAACCGAACAAGGAGTATTACTGGGAAAAATGTTATTCTATGATCCAATCATGTCCAAGGGAGAAGCTCAAAGCTGTGCTAGCTGCCATGTTCAAACAGATGGTTTTTCGGATGTCAATCAATTTTCAATTGGAGTAGATGGATTAGAAGGAGGTCGACAAGCTATGTCCATTTTTAATTTAGTCTATCATCCTAATGGATTCTTTTGGGACGGCAGAGCTACTACTTTGAGAGAACAATCCCTAATGCCTATTCAAGATCCCCTTGAAATGGATGAAACATTGGAGAACGTGGTCAGTAAACTAGCGGCGGAACAAGACTATAAAGACCAATTCATGCGCGCATTTGGTTCGGAGGAAATCACTTCTGAAAAAGTAGGTTTAGCACTGGAACAATTCATGCATAGCATCATTTCCAATGGCTCAAAATTTGATCAGTTCCAAAGAGGAGAAATCACCCTTACAGATAGTGAAGAGCGTGGTAGGGCATTATTCTTTGCACCATTTAACCCGAATGACCCTGCAAATTCAGGAGCTGATTGTGCTAGATGCCATGGAGGACCTAATTTTACCAATAATGCTTTTATGAATAATGGCCTAGACATGGGCATGAATTTCACGGATTTGGGTAGGTTTGATGTAACCGGAAACCCTGCGGATAGAGCGAGATTTAAAGTAACCTCATTAAGAAATATTGCAGTTACACAACCATACATGCATGATGGAAGATTAGAAACCTTAGAGGAGGTAGTTGAACATTATAACTCTGGTGTATTTGGTTCGCCAACT
>CAJXMP010000195.1 GCA_913056515.1 uncultured Lewinella sp. | reverse complement strand
CTCAAGGTTGGTGGTGATAGGGTGGTCGATCCCTGGACAGTGACTATTATAAATGATGAGGACAATTCAATTAGAAAGATTATGGAATATTGGATGCAAACAATGAATCAATATGATACTGCTCAAGGTATCTCCACCATTAGTGGTGATACTATATTCACAGATGCTTACATTTTCCAACTTGGTAGGAAAGGAAAAGCAGATGCTACGAATAAACTCCCAGTATATAAATTTTATGATATATGGCCTTCTAATATATCAGAGATTGCACTTTCTTATGACTCTACAGATACCGTTGAGGAATTTACAGTAGAATTCCAAGTTCATAGATGGGAAGAGGCAAGTGATGAGTCCGGAGTATATGATAAAATAAAAGTAGAAACAGTTTAATCAAAACAATTCTTTAAACTTAAACGGAGGTTAAATGAATGTCACAATTAAGATCTATAATTGATTTTAGAAGTGCCCTACAGGGTGGTGGAGCAAGACCTAATTTATTCATGGTCGAAATGGATGCTCTTCCTTCTGGTATTTTTGATGATCAAACTAGAAATGCATGGACTAGTTCGGATAATGGTTTAAAAAAAACATTTAAATTCACATGTAAAGCAGCAGCACTTCCAGCATCTAATATTGCTTCAATAGATGTTCCTGTTAGAGGCAAAACACTAAAGATTCCAGGTGATAGAACTTTTGATCCTTGGACTGTTACTATTATGAATACTGAAGATTTTAGAATAAGAAAAATATTTGAACAATGGATAGAATACATTGCTTACCAAAATCAAGGTTATGCAAAATCTACAAATCCAAGTGAATATCAGACTATTGCTACAGTTAAGCAACTTGCAAGAGATGCAGATCAAGGCACATCATCATACGCGAATAAATACCAATTTGAAGGAATCTATCCATCAAATATATCTGCAATTGATATGTCTTATGATTCTACTGATACTATTTCCGAATTTACAGTAGAATTCCAAGTCCAGTATTGGGTGCCTGCATAAATAGTAAAAAGTTAATCTTTAATTATGTCTAGGTTGTTTGGTTTTTCTATTGAAGATTCCGAACCAAAATCTCCATCTACAGTTTCCCCCGTCGCTCCTAATAATGAGGACGGGGTTGATCATTATTTGACTAGTGGTTTTTTTGGTTCTTATGTTGATATTGAGGGAGTATATAAAACAGAATTTGACTTAATCAAAAGATATCGTGAGATGGCACTTCATCCAGAAGTTGATAGCGCCATCGAAGATATTGTAAATGAAGCAATCGTATCAGACACTAATGATGTTCCTGTTCAGATTGAACTTTCAAATCTGAACGCAAGTGATGGGATTAAGACTAAAATTAGAGAAGAGTTTAAACATATTTTAGATCTACTAGATTTTAACAATAAGTCACACGAAATTTATAGGAATTGGTATATTGACGGTAGATTATACTACCACAAAGTGATTGACTTTAAGAAACCTCAAGAAGGTATTCAAGAGTTGCGTTATATGGACGCAATGAAAGTTAAGTATGTAAGACAACAAAAGAAACCTAAAAATGATGGATCTGTAACTGTTCCTTCAAGTCTTAGGGACCAAAATCCAATGGATTATACTTTCCCTGAGATTGAAGAGTACTTCGTTTATAATCCAAAAATGTCCTATCCATCAGGACCATTACAAACAAAAGGTGGTGGTGCTCAAAGTGGTGGAATAAAAATTGCAAAAGATGCAATTACATACTGCACATCTGGACTAGTAGATAGAAATAAGTCAATTACATTATCATACTTAAACAAAGCAATCAAGTCTCTCAATCAAATTAGAATGATTGAGGATAGTCTTGTAATCTATAGATTATCAAGAGCACCAGAACGTAGAATTTTCTATATTGATGTCGGAAATCTACCAAAAGTAAAAGCAGAGCAATATCTGCGTGATGTTATGATGAGATATCGTAACAAGTTAGTTTATGATGCAAATACTGGAGAGATTAGAGATGACAAAAAATACATGTCAATGCTTGAAGATTTTTGGTTGCCTCGCAGAGAAGGTGGAAGGGGAACAGAAATCTCAACTCTGCCAGGAGGCCAAAATCTTGGAGAAATCACTGATATTGAATATTTTAAGAAAAAACTATACAGATCCCTTAATGTTCCACCCTCAAGAATGGATGGAGAAGGTGGGTTTAACTTGGGAAGATCTTCTGAAATCCTGAGAGACGAACTTAAGTTTACTAAGTTTGTTGGTCGTTTGAGAAAGAGATTCTCAAATATGTTTAATGATATGTTGAAGACTCAATTGATTCTAAAGAATATTATTACACCAGAAGATTGGGATAAGATTCAGCAACATATTCAATATGATTTCTTATATGATAATCACTTCTCAGAACTTAAGAATTCTGAACTTATGAATGAAAGACTGACTCTTGTTGCTGCTGCAGAACCTTATGTTGGTAAATACTATTCTGTTGATTACATCCGCAGAGAAATTCTCAGACAAACTGATGAAGAGATTATTGAACAGGATAAGTTGATCGAAAAAGAAATTAAAGATGGAGTAATTCCAGATCCAACAGCAATGGTTGACCCAGAAACAGGAATGCCTATGGGTGATAATGTTGAAGGTGATATGGGTAAAGTTCCCCTAGAACCTGAGGCAGATGAAAGTGCAACAGAAGTTCCTGGTGGTGGAGAAATATAAATAACTGCAGTATTTAATATTTAAAAAATGGAAGAACTTATTGATATGATTGCCTCTGATGAGTCTCCATCTCAAATCAGTGACAGAATTAAGAATATTTTATTCACAAAATCAGCAGATAAAATTGATGCTATTAAACCAAATGTAGCTTCATCAATGTTTACAGAACCAACTTCAGAAGATGCATAAAATTCTAATGTCTGATAATCAAGAGTTTCCACCACCTGGAATTGCAGCCCCACCAACAAAGGTTCCACCTCCAGAGAATCCAAATTGACACAATCTATAAATAAAACATAAGAAACTTTTTACAATGACTAGAACATTACTTTTAGGTCCTGAGGAAGCCTTACCAGTTGATACTGGAACTGCTACGAGTTTTACACAAGCATCTGCTGTAAGACTGGTAATTGTTGATCCCGGAGCAGCACACACTGTTACAGTAGTCGTAACTCAAAGTGGAAATGATATTGGATCAATGACCATGCCCGGTGGTTCAGTTGAGACTTTGGAAAAAACCGTAAAACAAGATTATAATATCTTAAAATTTATTTTATAAATTTGTAAAACGTAGACTGTGACAATAGGCTACGTATAATATATAGTAGGGGGCTAATGTCACGTAAGCTTGAGTATTTAATTCAAAGACGCATCGTATATAGACGATCACCAATAAATGATATACCAACAGAGGTATATGACTGGGGTGAATACTATGCTGATGGTACTTACGAGTGTTATGAGTTGTTTAAAAGTAAAGCTAAGATTACAAGCTTTAAATCTTTAAAATGGCATTTATTAGTTTTAAGATATTTAAATCCTAATTTGAATATTGCTGAGTTTAAAAATTTATCAAGGTATATATCAAATTCTAAAAATAATTTTATTACATTTGATGTAAACGAAAAAACGTTATACAGCATCGTTGAAGATGTATATGGTGAAAATATAAATGAACCACCAAGAAATAAAAAACGTAAAGTTATATTTAAAGAGTTCAGCCAATTAACTTTAGAAGAAAAATTAAAGATAGTTGGTCAAATGGTTGGAAGATCAAAACGTATTACACAAGATGATATATATCAAATGATGCTTGAGATCAATGATAACGGTAAAAAAATAACTATTAATGAGTTAGCTAATAAATTAAATTGCACACCAAGAACGATACATAGAAACATGGGTGAGCAATTGAAAAATGAAAAAAGTATACTAAATGCTAGTATATGAAAAAGTACAACATAACCAATTACGTCCGTTATAAGGAAGACCTAAAAAAAAGCAATACATTAATTCAAGATAAATCTTGGGCAGAATATTCACGCAACGAACTGATCATTAAATTTATGCCACTTGTAGAAAATATAGGTAGAAAATTTGCAACATCGCAACAAGCTTCTGGTGTTATGTCTATATTAGATATTATACAAGAAGGTAATTTATCTCTTATAAAAGCTGTAGATAAATTAGACTGGCAAATATTAAATGAAGCTGATGATATAGAAAAAACATTAAAATCATTTTTTGCTAAACGAATCAAGGGTGGTATACGTAGGGCTATAGATATTAATCGTGGTAATATGAGATTGCCAGAGCACAAGCTTAATGAAATACGTAAAAATCCTAAAGATGAAAAAATGGTTGCTTTATTCTTTAATACTATGTTTTTGTCTACAGACGAAATGACTAGTACTAATGATGAGCAAGAAGATATGATCAAGCAAATTGCTGACAAGTCAGAGCCTTATAATATAGGTATACTTAATATTTATTTAAAAGGTTTGCTTACAAAACATCTTGATGATGTAGAATATGAAATACTAAGGTTGTCATATGGTCTTGATTGTGACAAGCATTCGGCTAATGAAATAGCAGCTAAATTAAATATGGATCAGCCTAGTGCTTATGTTAGAATATCAGAGCTTAAAAAGCAAGCTGTACAAAAGTTAATTGATAACGTAGATCACTCGCAAGTGCTTGATTATCTGTAAATTAAATTAAATATGTGTAATTATAAATATAGAAACTTTTAAATTTTATCATATGAACATAACCGAAAAACTTAGTGTTATTCAGGCCGAATTTAAGGCTAAAAAATCAAGGTACAATTCTTTTGGTAAGTATAATTTCAGATCAGCTGAAGATATACTTGAAGCATTAAAACCTTTTAATATTAAATATAAAGTATACTTTACTGTATCAGAAGAAATTGTAACAACAGAACCATTACCAATAATAAAATCAACAGCTGCTATACACAATGCAGACGGCGGCATGTCTATCGAATGTTCTGCAATTGTAGGTGTTGACCTTGACCAAAAAGGTATGCAAGTACCTCAACAATTTGGGTCAGCTTCTTCTTATGCAAAGAAGTATGCCCTTGGTAATTTATTGCTAATAGATGATACAGCTGATGCGGATGCAACAAACACCCATGGTAAAGAATCTAAACCAAGATTATTAAAAGGGTCAGACAATTGGAAAAAAGCAAACGACATAATTGAAAACTGTTTCTTCAGCCCGGCGGTGATAACCTCAAAAAAAAGGACAAGTCGATAAAAACTGTACTTGACTCCAGAAAACTAAAC